>JBBRUN010000351.1:0-6201 GCA_038247765.1 Gemmatales bacterium
ATGGTGCAGATCGTCAACCCCGAGCACCGCATCGCCACGCTGACCGCCGAAGTGCCGCTGGTCATCGAAATGACCGTCGAGAACGGCCGCGGTTACCGAACCGCCGAAGAGAACGGCGGCAAGGAACGCGAGATCGGCGTCATTCCGGTGGACAGCAGCTTCTCGCCCGTGATCCGCGTGAAGTACGACATCGAAGAAACCCGCGTCGGTCAGAAGACCAACTACGACCGCTTGGTCATGGAGATCTGGACCAACGGCACCATCGCCCCGCAGATGGCCGTGGTCGAATCGGCGAAGATTCTGCGCAAGCACTTGAACGCGTTCGTGCAATACAGCGAGCCCGGCCCGGAAGTCTCACTCGACGATCCGATCGAATTCCCGCCGACCGGCCCGAGCATGGTCGATAACGAACTCGAAAAGAAACTGAACATGAGCTTGGCCGAACTCGAACTTTCGGTTCGGGCCACGAACTGCCTCGAATCCGAGGGCATCGC
Organism: Gemmatales bacterium; assembly: GCA_038247765.1. GTDB lineage: Bacteria > Planctomycetota > Planctomycetia > Gemmatales > Gemmataceae > JALHQU01. The sequence goes on from JBBRUN010000351.1 coordinate 495, forward strand.
CACGGTTCGCGACCTCGTGATGCGCTCCGACGAAGAACTGCTCGAAGTCCGCAACTTCGGCGAAACCACGCTGAAGGAAGTCCAGATCAAGCTCAAAGAAAAAGGCCTGCACTTGGGCATGAAAACCAAGCGGTAGCGTGGGGAGAAGATTTTTACCGCAGAGGAAGAGGACGCGGAGAGAGTTGGGATGGGATCGATCCGAAAGATCTCAATCGTATTCCTGATCACTGCGATCTCTTCTTCATCTGCTGCAAAAAATCTTCTCTCGAAGCCTGCCGCCATCCGTGTCCTCCGCCTTCCTTGAACCGGGGCGGGGTTCTCACCATTAGGAGTCGATTGTGAACCACCGCCGCCGCGGCCGCAAACTGAACCGCAACGCGAGCCACCGCCTCGCCCTCTTCCGGAACCTCAGCCGGGCGCTCATCACGCACGAGAGCATCCGCACCACGATCCCGAAGGCCAAAGAGCTGCGGCCGTTCATCGAGAAGCTGATCACGCTGGCCAAGAACGCCGCGGTTTTAACGAAAGCCGACGCGACCGCCAACCGGGTCGCCGCACTGCACCTGCGCCGCCAAGCGATGGCCAAGCTCGGGCCGATGCACGGCACCGGAATCTACGACAAAGCCGACGCTTTGGTACAAGGCAATGACACGGTACTGAAGAAGCTCTTCAACGTCCTCGGCCCGCGCTTTGTGGACCGCCCGGGCGGCTACACCCGCGTGCTGAAATTGAGCTACCGTCGCTTGGGCGACGCCGGGGAAACCGCCATCATCGAACTGATGAAAGAAGGCGAAGTGAAGGTCAAAACGAAGGGCGCCGAACCGGCCCCGGCCCCCGTCCCGCTGGAAGCCTAATCCAACCTCAGCGTTTCCACGAATCGACCGGGCGAAGGCCCGGTCGCTTTCGTTAAAGCGAGTGACGACAACTCTGGTCGGGCTTCTGTGAGACTTTCGCTTTTCAAACGTCGAATGGGATCTGTGCCACCGACGCCCATTCCCCCTTGTCCGAATTGTGCATCTTCGGTATATTCCCCCTTCCCGGCGTGGGTTGTCCGGGGATTTTGGGCGGTTCTCGGCATGCGGTTTACTCTCCTCGACCGGATCGACGCACACCAACCGGGGAAGTTCCTGCGCGGCTGCAAGTTCCTGGCCCTCGGCGAAGAATACCTGGCCGATCACTTCCCCGGTTTCCCCGTCATGCCCGGCGTGCTCATGCTGCAAGCTCTCACGGAAGCCGGGGCGTGGCTCTGGCGATCCACGAGTGGCTACGAACACTCGGTGATCGTGCTGCGGGACGTGAAGAATGTGAAATACGGCACGTTCCTCCAACCCGGTCGGCGCATGGACATCGCCGTCGATTGGGTGAAGTCGGACGGGGCCAGCGTCACCTTCAAAGGCAAAGGCTCGGACGACGCCGGGGCTTCGACGATCTCCGCCCAGTTCGTGCTCCACGGCTACAATTTGGCCGAGCGCGGCCCGGCCGGACTCCCCGCCGACGAGCAATTGCTGAAACACTGGAAAGCCCGCTGGGCCTTGCTCACAGGCGAACTCGCCCCGACCCTGACCTGAGAACGCGGACGACCATGCTCCTGAAAGACCAAGTGGCGATTGTGACGGGCGGCAGCCGGGGTATCGGCAAGGCCTGCGTGCAGCTTCTGGCCGTATCCGGGGCCAAAGTGGCCTTCGTGTACAAAGGCAGTGAAGACGCCGCGAAGGCTTTGGAAGCCGAAATCACGGCGGCCGGCGGGGTCGCCAAGGCGATACAAGGCGATGTGGCCGAACCGGCCACGGCCGAGCGCATCGTGGGCGAGGTGCTGGCGGATTGGGGCCGGGTTGATATTCTGGTGAATAACGCCGGGGTCATCCGCGACGGACTGTTCGTACGGATGGATGCCGCCGATTGGCACACCGTGGTGAATACGAACCTGAATGGGACGTTCTCGTTCTGCAAAGCCGTGTCGAATCAGATGGTGTTCAAGCAGCGTTCCGGCCGAATAGTAAATGTGTCGAGTGTCGCGGCCGAGCACGTGAACGCCGGGCAGACCAACTACGCGGCCAGCAAAGGGGCCATCAACGCCTTCACGCGGGCCTTGGCGGTCGAGTTCGGATCGCGGAACATCACGGTGAATGCCGTGGCGCCGGGGTTCATCGAGACCGACATGAGCGAAGCAGTGCGGAATAAAGCGGGGGACATCATCAAAAAGATGATCCCGTTGAAGCGGCTCGGAAAGCCGGAAGACATCGCCAACGTGGTGCTGTTTTTGTGTTCGCCGGCGGCGGGGTACGTCACCGGGCAACTGATTACCGTGGACGGCGGCCTGAGCTTGGGCGCCACCGTCGCGTAAACCGAATTTCCGCGTCGCCGGGCCACTCTCCCGGCCCGGCTTCGCGGTGGAGAGGAAAGTCCTCATGACGATGGACGAGATTTTTCCGCGGGTCAAAACGCAACTGGTCGATGCGCTCGGCGCCGATGAGGACGACGTCAAGTTGACCTCGCGGTTGCAAGCGGATCTGAACGCCGAATCGATCGATTTCCTCGATATCGTCTTCCGGTTGGAGCGCGAATTCGGCCTGAAGATCGACCGGAACGAACTCTTCCCCGAGTCGATTTTCCAAGGCGATCCGAAGCTGATTCAAAACGGCGTCCTCACCGCCGAAGGGCTTGACGAACTGCGGACGAAGATGCCCTACGCCGACATCGCCAAGTTCGAGCAGAATCCGAAGTTCGAGATGATCGGCGACCTGTTCACGGTCGAACTGATCACGAAGTACATCCAGTCGAAGTTGAAGTAAGAATCTTTTCACCACAGAGTCACGGAGAAAAATCGAGAAACAAAATCGGGTCAAGACTTGGATCGATCGAATTCATCCTCCTCGCTTTCTTGATTTTTCTCTGTGCCCTCTGTGACTCTGTGGTGAAAATTTGGAAGAACGCCATGCGTTGGGTTTGGATTGATCGTTTCACGGCCTTCGAATCCGGGAAATCGGCCACCGCGACGAAATGCCTCAGCCATGCCGAGGATCATTTCGCGGAGCACTTCCCCGGTTTCCCCGTCATGCCCGCCCCGCTGATTCTGGAAGGTCTCGCCCAAACCGGCGGTATCCTCGTCGGCGAGGCCAATCAGTTTCGCGAGAAGGTCGTCCTCGCCAAGATTCCCTTCGCCAAGTTCACCGGCGAAGCGATGGCGGGGGAACAACTCACTTACAAAACCGACATCCTCGACCTTAAAAAAGAAGGTGCCGTTGTGCGCGGCACGGTGCATTGCGGCACCCGGTTGATCGCCGAGGCGGAGATCTTCTTCGCGCACCTTGACCACAGCCGGAGCGCGCAAGTATTCGGGGATCAGAACTTCGTCTTCAGCGGGGAGTTGCAACACCTGCTGGGGTTGGCGAAGCTAGCCGCGGCGCAAACGCCGCAGTTGCCGGCTGCAGTAGGTACATAGAATGTGTGAGCACGAGTTCATAGTTCAATTCATCCGAACGGAAGGATTTGAAAATCTCGCCGCCCTATTGGAGAGATGGCCGGCAAATGGAGGGAAACCGTGACTGCAAATCAACGGAAGATTTTCATCTACGGCACTCTGCGCGAAGCTTGTGGTCATCCGATGCACGAGTTGCTCGCCGGCCATTCCCTACTGTTGGGCAGTGGTTCAACTCGCGGTGAATTGTACGATCTAGGCGACTACCCCGGGATCTTGATCCGCGCGGGATCCGATTGCCGTACGCACGGCGAACTCTATGAAATTAATCCGATGGACGAAGTCGAATTGTGGAAGACATTGGACGATTATGAAGGTTGCGGAGCCGACGATCCAGAACCTCATCTTTATTCCCGAAGCCTGATCTCGGTCACCCTGAATGATGGTAGCGACTGCGAAGCTTGGACTTACGCACTACGACAGTTGCCGGTTTCGGCCAAGCTGATATCAAGCGGTGATTATGTGGCTTGGAAACGGTTGACGATCGCCGACAAGCAATTCGTATGACAGTTTGGGTTTTCACAACCACGAGATGACGATGCCGGAACGACGGGCCGTATTCACCGGGATGGGATTGCTGACGCCGATCGGGTCGACCCCCGAAGCGTATTGGGCGTCCCTGTGCGCCGGCACCTCGGGCATCCGGCGGATTCAAACTTTCGACCCGTCCGCGTTGAAGTGCCAAATCGCGGGCGAACTCCCCGACTTCGACCCGAAGAAGATCATCACGGCGGCGATGAAGGACACGCGGAAGAGCCTCAACAAGATGGCCCACACCATCCGCCTCGGGTTGTGTGCCGCCCAACTCGCGATGACCGACACCGGGTTGCAGAAGGGCCAGATCGACCCCTTTCGCTTCGGCGTCGAATTCGGTTGCGTCATGGTCGCCACGGAACTCGAAGACCTTTGCAAAGGGGCGCAGACGAGCTGCGCCGGCGCACCGCCGAAGGTCGAGTACGACATCTGGGGCCGCGAGGGGATCCAACAAGTCCCGCCGCTGTGGATGTTGAAGTACCTGCCGAATATGCCCGCGTGCCACGTCAGTATTTTGTTCGATGCCCAAGGCCCGAACAACAGCATCACGAGCACCGACACCGCCGGCTTGCTCGCCCTCGGCGAAGCCTTCCGGCTGCTGGCGCGCGACTCGGCCGACTTCTTCCTCGTCGGCGGGTGCGATTCCAAAATCAACCCGGTCGCCATCGCAAGGCACGGCCTGTTCCAAGAACTCGTGACCGAACCGACGGCCGATCCGTCGACCGCGGTGAAGCCGTTCGATGCGGGTCGCAACGGGACCGCGGTCGGCGAAGGCGCGGCGGTGTTCGGTTTGGAAGAACTCGAATTCGCTCGGAAGCGCGGGGCCAAGATTATCGGTGAACTCGTCGGCTTCGCCAGTGGCTTCGACAAGGGCCGCACCGGGAAGGGACTGGCCCAAGTTATCCGCAATGCACTGCGGGATGCGGGCGTCGATCCCGCCGACATCGGCCATGTGAATGCCGCGGCGCGGGGATCGCGCGAACTCGACGCATGGGAAGCCCGCGCGATCCGCGGGGTCTTCGGCGCTGTGCCGGTGTTCGCGCCCAAAGGCCATCTCGGAAACTCCGGTGCGGCATCCGGGTTGACCGAACTCGCCGCGAGCGTATTGGCCCTGCAACACGGCCAACTCCCCGGCACCTTGAACTACACGAAGCCCGACGCGGCCTGCCCGGTGAACGTGACGACCGGCGCGGCGGTTCCCCTCAACAGCCCGTACGCGGTGAAACTGAGCGTGACCGATATGGGCCAATGCGCCGCAGTCGTGGTGAAGAAGTGGCTCGAATAATGAGAGGCTTCACCACAGAGGGCACAGAGAAGAACAAAGAATTTCACCGCAGAGAAAGAAGAAGACGCAGAGAGGGAAAATGCATCGTGGTTTGAATCAGTGAGCTCATCATCTTGACGATGATCGGGTTTCCTCCGAGTTCTCTTCTTTCTCTGCGGTGAAATTCTTTGTTCTTCTCTGTGGCCTCTGTGACTCTGTGGTGAATGAATCATGATCAACCGCAAGCGAGTCGTGGTCACCGGCTTCACCGTAGACTCACTGAGAAGAACAAAGAATTTCACCGCAGAGAAAGAAGAGGACGCGGAGAGAGAAAATGCATCGTGGTTTGAATCAGTGAGCTCGTCATCTTGACGATGATCGGGTTTCCTCCGCGTTCTCTTCTTTCTCCGCGGTGAAATTCTTTGTTCTTC
>JBBRUN010000352.1:0-6113 GCA_038247765.1 Gemmatales bacterium
CGTCCTTGACGGCGTGGACGCGCTTGTGGTCCCGCGACCCCGTGAGGGTGTGGGCGTTCTCGAGCCACACCCCTTCGACGCGGTGGAGGAAACATCTGCGGGCGCAGAAGAGGAGGTCGTTCAGCGCCGAGAGGGGCGGGTACTCGTCGCCGGAGGCGACGAGGGGGAGTGGGAGCATGGGGTCACCCGACGAAGCGGTGGAGGGTGACGCCTTTGGGTGGTTCCTTCACGGTGACGGTGTACTCCTTGAAGCTGCGCGGGGCCTTGTCGGCACCGAGGGCGGGCACGTCGATCAGCTCGAACAGTTCGTGGGCCGGGGCGTTTCCGAGTGCGGTGTCGTGCTCGAAGACGTACAGCCCCCGCGTAGCCATGAGACCCCGACTGGCGGAGCGGTCGATTTCCCACATGGTGCCCTTGAGTGCGGCCCAGAGCAGATCGAGGTCGGCCGCGGTGAAGCCGGTATCCCGGGCGAGGAACGGGTTGACGAACCCGGAGCAGCGGTAGAGCCCGTAGGGGACGGTGTTCTTCCGGCCCATGGTGCCGGTGATGGAGCCGTCGCCCTTGGCTTGATCTTCCGCCTCCTTCGTGGTCGTGATCGCTTTGCGGGTGATGGAGTATTCGAGGGGCACGATGGCATCGATGGAGCGAGAGAAGGTGAGTTGCACCGGTCCCCGCACTTGGCCGGCGTTGGCCCCCGTGGACATGACGGCTCCGAAAGCGCGGATGTCGAAGAATTGCTGGCACATCCACTTCCGCGCCGCGACCGTGGCGTCGGCTTTCTTCCTGGGGTCTTTTTCCTCCGCCTTCGGTTTGTCCGTTTTGGGGTCGATGGCGATACCCTGCTGCTCGAACGCCTTCGCGATGTGCTTGTTGAGAATGCGCGACTCGTACAACGCATCCTGCGTTTGGAAGAAGAGATCCATCCCCGGTTCGCCGGCCGCGAGCACGCTCATGGCGTTTCGGATCTTCCGCTTAATGCAGCCGTCCGTGACGATGCCTTGCAGCGACTGAGGGTCGATGCGGGGGAGGTTGCCGGCGTCCGGGTCGCCGTTCGGGTTGCCGTCGAGCACGTCGAACAGGAGGACGAAGTCGTAGCGCTTGGACACGACTTCCGACGGGGTGGCCTTGGCCATGGGGAGATTCTCCGAAGAGGGTTGAGTGTGTGCGGTAAAGAGTTACTTGGTTTCGGCTTTGGCCGCCCTCTCGGCCCTACGCTCGGCCGCTTCCTCGAAGCGCTTGGCCTTCTCGTGGTAGTAGCCGAGCGCGAACCGCCCTTGCTCTTGCAGGCTGAATTGCTTGGGTGGCGGTGCGGCACCGAGAATGCCGAGGACTTCCATGAGCCGTTTTTCGAGGGCCACGGCGAAGCCGGGCTTGTCTCCCCGGAGCTTCCGCAAGTGGTTCCGCGCGTTGTCTTGGAGCCGGCCGACGACCATCGCCGGGGCGGCGCTGAGGGTGCCGTAGAACTTGTCCACCACGTTGGCGTTCACGTCGCCCAGTGCGCCATACTGGATCTGCTCGAACACCGCGAGTAACCGGCCGTACACATAGGCCGGGTGTCGCTCGTCGGGGTCTAACTGTTCGGTCACGCGGATCTCCCTTCGGGTGAGGATGAGCTTGATGAGGGCCATGCGGCTGGCGCGGAATGCCTCCGAGCCTTCGGCGATGAGTCGGCGGAGGCTGGCAACCAACAGCGATTCCGGCACCGGCCCACCGGTGAGGGCGGCGGTCAGCAGGCGTTCGCCGGTATCGGGTGCAACGGCGGCGGAGTCGAACGCGGTCGCCGAAGCGAGTTGCCACATCGGGAACCGGTCATTCGCCGCGCCGGCGAAATCCTTCGATGTATCCGCGATCCGCAGGTCGGCGAACCATTTGGCCACGTTCGCCTTCGCCATGTGGAGTTCCGTTTCCAAATAGCCGCGCACGATGGCCCGCGCCGAGTTGCCCGACAGCGCCAGCAGATAGAAGGGCGAGGGATCGAGCGCGCCAGCGGCGTTCTTGCCTTTGTGAACCGAATCGGCCAGTTGCTTCATCGGATCTTCGGCCGGGTCGTCGAGCAGATTCATGAAGCCGGTATCGACCGCATCCTTCGTCCAGTACAGGAACGCGGTGCCACCGATCACGAGCTTCGACTTGCCGCCCTTCGCTCTTACGCTCGGCAGCGCATTCTTCAAAAGCGCATCGAGCGCGCGGAGGTAGCCGTCGGCCGCCTCGTACCCGATGCCGGCATTCTCGGCCCCGTCCATGCCGTAGTGTCCGAACGCAGCCTTGTCGAAGCTAATGAGGCTGACGCCGACGGACATGCCGCCGGGGACGCCTTGCAACTTCGTCGGGTGCGAGGTGGGGATCGACCCGACGGTCCCCGTGACCTGGCAGACGCCGATCGGTCCATTCCCCTGCCGGGTCGCGTTCAGGCTGGCGTACAGGGCCGAATACCAGATCCGAATCGCGGCTTCATCGAGGATGGTTCGCCCGCCGTTCGGTTGATAGGCAAACGTCACCCGATCCGTTATCGCGGGGTCTTCGGCCGCAACATCGGCGTGAATCCGATCGGTGTATTCCAGCAACTTCCGGCCGAAGGCTTGCATTGCCTTGAGCGCCGGGTCGCCCGACTCATCCGCCGCGCGGTCGATCTGAGCCCAGAAAGTGGCGCGACTGGCGTCGGCCTTCTTCTGATCTTCCTCATCGACCACCAGCGGCAGCACCCGAGGGAGCGTATCCACGAAGTACCGTGCGAATCCCTGATTGGCGGTGTTCCCGTGGGCGCGCGGGACGCGGAGCATTTTGCCCTTGTCAGGCACCTTCTTCGGCGGGGCGTCCTTCTTCTTCGACGGAATCGTCGTCTCGCCGCGGATGCAGTTGAAACCGAGGTATTCGCCGCCCTCGCCGATGCGCACCAAGTACGGCACTGGCAGCTCCTCGAACGCAGGGTCGTCGAGCAACCTTTCCCGGATCGCCAGTTCGTACAGCCGTTGCAGGATCATCCGGCACCCCCTTCGGTATCCCAGCCGTAGACGCGGACTGCGTTCGGCCCCTCGGTGTCGCAGTGCAGCACGCCGTTGGTTACCTTTGCGTCGAAGAAGCCAGGGCGGTTGCCCTTCGCATCGAAGCGGATGTCGTAGAGCATCAGGCCGAGGGATTCGGTCCAGTCCGAAAGCGGCACATCGGCATCGCTCGGTTCGGCGAACATGGCCGCGAACTCCCGGCAGCCAAGGTAGGGGCGGTGGAAGCACTGCCCCTTCTTCACGCGCCGCTTGAACATCTCGGCGTATTTGGTCGGCGAGTCGGCTCCCTGATCCTCGTCATCCTCGGGCCGAGACCGAGGCAAGTTCGCCTTGGGGGTCAGCAGCGGAGATGCGTCGATCCGGTAGGCGACGTGGTGGAGCATGAGCGTGTTCCGCTGCGTGCGGTTCTGGCCTTGAGCGCCCTCGCGCCCGGCGGAATCGACGAAATACGGTTCGAACTCTTCCGTTCCTTTAATCCACTTACTTACTGTGGCCGGTGCGATGGTGCCTTGAATCTCGTTCCGCCGAACCCCGATCAGCCGGTAGTGCTGTTTCGCCGCGGTATCGGGGAAGCCGGCGGGTAATGTCCGCGGCCGCAGCGCCGTGATCCGGCGGACGTGCCAGCGCATCTGTGGCTTGAACAGGATGGCATCAAGCACGCCCCTCGCGGCGGATGGAGTCATGAAGGGGTAACTGAGCCGCTCTACGGAGAGTTCGGGCCGCGTGAACAGCGCGTACTCGCCCCAGACAGTCACGGACACGGTGGGGAACATTCCTCACTCCATTCGGTGAATCAGATTGCTTCGATCAAATCTTGGAATTCGGACAGGCGACCTACGGCTGGATCGTACTTCCCATGCCACACGAGCAATTCGACTTCTTCACTCAGTGGTAGCACCATGCCTTTTGGCAACCGGGGAAGTTCAGTTCGGAACACGTTCACCAGAAACGGCGCCAGCGCACGGTAATTCGATCGATTCGCGTGTATTAGCAGCGCTGCCAAACGGTCCTCGATGCTGCGAACGTCGCATCCGGGATCCTGTCGAAGACGCATCTCTCGCCAAATTTCCCACCAGTTGAGGCCCGTTCCCGGATCGATTTCGTCCTTCCACGTCGCCACCACGACCGGCACGGTGTCGCTGTCGATAAGGCGGTAGGCGTTCGCGCAGCTCTCGAACTTCAGCCCACTCCGCATCCCGACGATGTTCAGCGGGTCGAGGTCGCCCGTCCAGTACAGGTGGCCGAAGTAGTCGCGGATGTCCGCGATGGAGTCGATGCGCGGTGGCTGACCGGCCGCCAAAAACGCCGACTCTAACACGTCGCGGCCACGACGGTACCATCCGTTCGGAATCTTCTTTTCACCGTCGATGCTCCGGAACACCACCACCTGTCCGCCGGCCTCGGGGATGTGGCCTTCGCGGTTGCAGCGACCGGCCGCTTGGATGACTGCCTCCAGCGGAGCCATCTCGCGGAACACGCACGGGAAGTCGATGTCCACCCCCGCCTCGATGAGCTGTGTGCTGACGACGAACACCAACTCCTTCGCCTCCAACCGCTCCTTCACCGTCGCCAGGATCGCCGTGCGGTGCGCCGGGCACATGCTCGTCGAAAGGTGGTAGACGTGCCGCGACAGGTGTTTCAGTTCGGCGAAGAGTGCGAGGGCTGCGGCTTTCGTGTTCACGATGCATAACGCCGATGGGGTCTCGATCATTCGGCTCGCCACCTCCGGCCAGCTCAGTCGCTCCTCACGCTTCGTGGGCCACTTCAGTTGCACCCGCTTCAATTGCTCGAAGAGCTTCAGCTCACCGGGGATGATCTCTTTCGCCGCGAGACGGTGCTCCTTCAAAGTCTCGTGATCGAAGGCCGGCTGAGTGGCGGTGCAGAGCACGACGGTGCAACCGAGGTCGCCGGTGAGCTGCTTCAGCATCTGGCAGGTCGGCTTGACGAGATCGGGTGGCAGAGACTGGCATTCGTCGAGGATGACGACGCTCTTGGCGATGTTGTGCAGCTTCCGGCATCGCCCCGGCCGGTTCGAGAAGAGGCTCTCGAAGAACTGCACGTTCGTCGTGACGATGACTGAGGAATCCCAATTCTCGGCGCGTCGCGCGGCCGCCGAGGTCTGCCACACATCAGCGAACTGCGGCCCTTGCGGATCAGCGAGGCTCTGGTGTTCAAACACAACCTGATCGCGATCGGTGACCCCGAGCGCGGCGCGGATGACCTCGGCGTTTTGTTCCAAGATGCTGATGTACGGTGCGACGTAGATGATCCGTCGGAGACCGTGCGAGTCGGCGTGCTTCAGCGCGAACGCGAGGCCGGAGAGGGTCTTGCCTCCACCGGTTGGGACGGTGAGCGTGAACATTCCGGCCGGAAGTTCGGCGGCCACCGCGCAGGCGTTCAGAATCCCTTCGCGAATGCTCGCAAGGATCGGGTTGTTCGCCCGTATTGTCTCGGCCCGTTGCGAGATGAATGTTAGGAGTCGCAGCAGCCGTGGGGCGGGATCCAACGCTGGAGGTGCCGGGAAATGCGGCCAATTCTTGTAGCTACGTTCGTGTTCCGATGTGTCGGTCCAGTCGGCATCGACGAGGCAACTCAATAACAGCCGCGTGAAGATTTCGGTGGTGGTCGTGGCATCTCCACGCTTCGCTATGGCAAGTCCGTTCAACTCCGGACAGTCACTGATAGCCCGAGCCTGGAGTTCATCCAGCGCCGCGAGACCATCCGGTCCTCTCACGGCAGTCATGGCTTCGTTGGTGTCCGGGATGCCGCCGTGGTGGCCGAGAATTGCGAACGAGAGCGGTAGATTCCCCGCTTTCGCAGTCCACGCCGCACCGGCTTCCTTGTGCTGTTTCGACCCCATCGGCGGTAGGCCGCGGATGTACCGCTGGAACGTTTCGCGGTACTTCCCCAAATCGTGGAGCCACCCCGCCGCTTCGGCGGCGGCGGGGAGATCCGCAACGCCGGTCTTCTGCGCGAATTGACCGGCGAGATTGGCCACGCTCTTCAAATGATCCCGAAGCAACTGCCACTGTGGCGTCGGCTGACACTGGCCGGCCACGGAGTGTGCGTAAAAGGGTGGAGTTTGATTCGGCATCGAATCCGTGCTCGCAG
>JBBRUN010000353.1:0-6109 GCA_038247765.1 Gemmatales bacterium
CATCGACGAAACGGGCTGGAAACAGAGCGGATTGAAGCGGTGGCTCTGGGCCGCGGCGACGGAAGCGGCGACGGTGTTCTTGATCCACCCGAAGCGGAACCTCGATGCCTTGACCCACCTGCTCGGCCGGATCGCGGGCATTTTGGTGAGCGACCGCTGGGTCGTGTACGACGGCTGGCCGGAGGAGAAGCGGCAGCTCTGCTGGGCCCACGTGAGGCGGAACTGGGAGAAGAAAATCGAACTCGGCGGCGAGGCGAAGGCGTTGGGCGAACGCTGGCTGAAGGAGCAGAAGACCGTCTTCGAACTCTGGCATCGCTTCAAGGATGGGAAGTGCACGCGGGAGGCGTTGCAGACGGACATGACGGCGTCGATCGACGCGTTGGGCGACCTGCTGAGCGAGGGCATCGACGGCAGCGACGCGGCACTGTCACGCTATTGTCAGCGGCTGCACGACCGCTTCCAAATGTACTGGCTCTTCACGTCGGTCGAAGGCGTGGAGCCGACGAACAACCACGCCGAACGGGTGCAGCGTCGGGCCGTGCTGTGGCGGAAGAAATCGTTCGGCTGCCAAAGCCAAACCGGCTGCCGATTCGTCGAGCGAATCCTGACGGTGGTCGGGACGCTGCGCCTGCAAAAGCGCAACGCGCTGGAGTTCCTGAGCCGGTGCATCGCCGCCCACCGGGCGGGGACGGCGAAACCGAGGCTGTGCACGGGGTGAACGGTTACGATAAGTTATCCGCTGCCGCTGATAACTGATAACGACCCATGGAGTTCGCGCAATGCGTCCGCCAGCCTTTCTCGTCCATCTCGCTGTTGCGACTGGCATGGCGGGCCTCATCATCGGGTGCGGCGGCCGGAGCGGCCCGGCACCGGCTGACACCCCCACCGCACCGGGCAACAAGGCTACGGGCGGCGGCGACTTGACGTCGGCACGGGCCGGATTTCAGACGCGCGTGACGGCGAATCCGAATTATCAGGCCGACGGTCCGGTCGATCCGGCACCGGCGAAGCTCTTCAGCGTGGTTCATTACGCATCGCCAGCGGGCAAGCTCGCGGCCTGTCTATCGCCCGACCCCGGCGACGGCAAGAAGCGTCCGGCTCTGCTCTACGCCCACGGCGGATTCGGCGGCATCAATGGGATCGGGTTCGGCCGCGAGGAGTTCGCCCCATTCCGCGACGCCGGCTTCGTCCTGTTCTGCCCGTCCTGGCGTGGCGAGAACGAGAACCCAGGCAAGTACGAGATGTTCTTCGGCGAGGTGGACGACGCCGTTGCCTCCCTGGAGTATCTGGCCAAGGTGCCCTACGTCGATCCGGCCCGGATCTACATGCTCGGGCACAGCACGGGCGGCATGGTCACGCTCCTGACCGCCGAGTCCAGCTCGCGCCTCCGGGCCGCTTTCTCGTTCGGAGGTGCCCCTGACCTGGCGAATGCCGATTACGGCAACACCCCGTTCGACCGAAGCGTCGGCGGCGAGGTCCGCCTCCGCTCGCGGGTCCTCTTCGTGGCGGGACTGAAGGCAAAGACCTTCTACTTCGAGGGCGACCGGAGCCCGGACGGCAAGCCCGATGAGGGCTATCTCCCCGATGCCCGGCGGATGCAAACCCTCGCCACCGCCGCCAAGGCCCCGCTCCAGATGTTCACCGTCGAAGGCGGCACCCACTTCAACATCGTCCGACCGATCAGCACTCTGCTGGCCGAGAAGCTCAAAGCCGACGCCGGTGAGGCGTGCAGCTTGACGCTCACCCAATAGGAGGTCAACAAGGCGTTCGCTCGCGGTAATCGGCGATAAGGAGGCCTTTGGTGGTGAACCCGGTTCAACAATCTGGACATCGACACCCGCTCGGACGTGTACGCCCTCGGCGTGCTGCCCTACGAACTTCTGGCCGGTAGCCCGCCGTTCGGCTGCAAGGAATTGGAGAAGAAGGAAGAAGGGGTAGTCCATGCTCGAACTGCCCTCCTTCGAGCGCTCCTCGGCGATGATGAGCAGCGACCCGATGAATGCGAAACTGCTCACCTGCTCGATACCGAACCCGGGGTGCATCCGTGAACTTCAAAAGCGAAACCAGCGTGCGAAAACTGACCGCCACGGTTCCGGTGGGATCGCGCACCTTCGAGTTCGCCGTGTGCACGAGGCCGGTGCAACTCGGCTCGAGCAGCATCGACTACTACTGGATCGATTCGTCCCTGCTGCGCCGGTCCGCCAAGGGGACGGCCGGGAACGCACTCGCCGAGTCGATCATTGCATTCCGATACGCCGTGCTCGAAGCGGGCGGGATGCAGCGCGATCACGATGAACTGCAGGGCTATGTCAGCGCGAAGTTCTACCCGCTCGTCGCCGCGTCCAAATCGCTTCAGGACATTTACCTGGATGCCTTTTTGAAAAGTGGCAGCACGATTCCCGAGCATTTCGAGCTGGATGACGAAACGCGGAGCCGGATCCGGAAAATCGTGAGCGATCGCTCCATGGCGGCGGTCCGGGAGGAGATGGATCGCCTCTTCGAGCGCTTTCAGCCGGAGGCCGACGACATGCCCGGCTTCCAGGAGGCATGCCGGCAGTGGCTCGGCAAGGGCATGCAGTCGCTGCTCAAGGAAGGGCATGAGGCATTGAAGGACCACATCCGCGAAGTCGCCGTGTGGATGGTCCGCTACCGCAAAAAGGGGGGTGACGATCGGCTGCGCCACTTCGTGAACATGTTCTCGTACGAGAGCAAGGCCTCCTTCCACTTCTGCTACGCGAACGCTTGGATCGGGATCATCGACTGGCTCAAATCGAACGAGGGTCTGGTTACGACCGCCGAACGGTTCTTGCGTTTCTGGCACAATTACCACGGGGAGCCGGGTTCGCCGTTCCAGGGTCACGTGCTCGCCCTGCACCCCCTTTCGGGATTCTTCATGAAGGATCCGACCGCGTGCCGCGCGGCGGGCCGATTCTTCGGTACGGAAGCGTATTCCGATGTCTTCGAACGCGGCGCGGCGGGAACCTCGACTCCCTATTGGGATCTCGTCGGTGCGATCCTCGCGGCGGCGCACCAGTACCGCCGGACGCACGTCGGATGGGTGCGTCCGCCCAATACGAAAGATTGCCGGGACGATCCCCAGAGCCTCGATGAGATCAAAGGCGCTGCGCACGCCGACACCGGCGAGTCCGCTCTGATCGGGATCGTGGCCGCCCATCCCGAGAAGTGCGAGGTCTGCGGGACCGTCACCGAGTTCCAAAGCGTCGGAACGGGGAACCCGGACACGGGCGATTTCCCGGTCACCTGCCGCTGTCCCAAGTGCGAGGGGCGGTCGGTACGCGATTTCACAGCGGGGCACATCGAGGCTTGGTTCGGCGACCGGTAGTGATCCTCCTTCCCGCCGTCGCTTTTTTCTCCGGGGATGGGGCCTGCCGGTCGGGCCGGGTTCGCATCGCCCGCTTTGCGCTCCCGCGGAAGCTCGCCGTCGGATCCTCGTTTCGCTCCGAGAACGAATCGGCGTGTCCGTGCAATCCCCTGAGAACCGACTCCGCATCAGTCGACGCAAATTGATAATAAGAAATCACTTGCGGCTAGATCCGCTTCGGCGGATCGCCGGCCTCCCCTGTCCCGCTTTTCCCCCGGCGCGAATGCCTAATGGGGCGCACGCGTCGTGCGCACCGTGGGACTGCGCGCCTCCCGAGGAGGTGTCTATGTCCCGCGTCCCCGCGGGTCCAGCCGCTCCCGAAGCGGCGGGCGAAGTCAACGAATCGATGGGGCCTGCGAGCTCCGTCGGGGCGTTGGCCGAACTCGTCGCGACGGGCAAAGTGCCGTTCCCCGCCGCCCGTCCCGGTCTTGATCGGGAGGAACTCGCGCGGCGGGTACTGCGCAGGCGGAGGGCCCAGTTGATGGCCTACCTCGCCGGCGGGCTGGTTCTGGATCGACGAGTTCCGCGTGCCGGAGCCGACCTTCTGGGCGAAGGAGAACGCCGCCGAAGTGACTGCGGCCCGGAAGCTCGGCGCCACCCACGAGGGGCTCGCGGAGCGATTCGGGGTGACCGTGCCGACGATCCGCAAGGCCCTCAAGCTCGGCGCGGCCGCCGATCCGAACGCGCCGCCGACGCCGAGGAAAATGCCCCGCGCCCGCTGGCAGGACAGCCACTACCCCGAGGTGATGGCGATGCGGAAAACCGGCAAGCTCATGCGCGAGATCGCCGCGCACTTCGGCGTGAGCGAGCCGCTGGTGAAATGGGCGGTGGAGCTCGGCGAAGCCGACGAGCGGCGACGGGATTCCGAAAAATCGGGGGCCGGGCAGGCCCCGGCTTAGCGATGCCGCGGTTCCTTCCGCCCGAGGATGGCCCGCCGCGAGGCGGGCGCCCTCGGGCTTTTTCTTTAACTATCGAACCCCACCGCGATGAGCCGCTCCGCGCGCTGCGGCACATCGCGGTGAGTCACTCCCATCCGATGCGTGTGGCACAAACCGAGCCGGGCTTATCCACCGGCGAGCCGTTCCTCCGAACTCGCCGCCTTCCTCCGTGTCCTTGGGCGTGCCCTCTGGCACCCGCCGCTCGACCCGTCCTGGATTCGCTCGTCGCGAAAAAAAGACCGCACCCGCGGTCGGACGCGGAAGTCGGCAGCACCCGCGGTCGCTCGTCGCGATCTGGGAGATCCGCATGCGAAAGGTTTACGTCAACGTCGGCACCATCGGCCACATCGACCACGGCAAGACCACCCTCACCGCCGCCATCCTGGCCGTCCAAGCCCGCAAGGGACTGGCGGAGGCGAAGCCCTACGGCGACATCGCCAAGGGCGGCACCCGGCGCGACGAGTCCAAGACGGTCACGATCGTCGCCGCGCACGTCCACTACGAGACGGACGCGCGGCACTACGCCCACACCGACTGCCCCGGCCACGCGGACTACGTGAAGAACATGATCACGGGGGCCGCGCAGATGGACGGCGCCGTGCTGCTCATCTCGGCCGTCGACGGCCCGATGCCGCAGACGCGCGAACACGTGCTGCTGGCCCGGCAGGTGGGGGTGCCACACCTGGTGGTGTTCATCAACAAGGTGGACCTGGTGCCCGATCCCGAACTGCTCGACCTGGTCGAACTCGAAACGCGCGACCTGCTCACGCGGTACGGCTTCGACGGGAACGGGGCGCCGTTCGTGCGCGGCAACGCCAAGGCGGCCCTCGACAATCCCGATGACCCGGGCAGCCGCGGGTGCATCGGCGAACTGCTGGACGCCCTCGACGACTACGTCCCGGCGCCGGTGCGGAAGGTCGACAAGCCCTTCCTCCTGGCGGTCGAAGGCGTCTACTCGATCGAAGGCCTCGGCACGGTCGTCACGGGCGTGATCGAACAGGGCCGCGTACGCGCCGGCGACAAAGTGGAACTGCTCGGCTACGGCGACGCGGTGGAGACCGTGGTCACCGGGGTCGAACAGTTCCACGAGCCGCTGGACGCGGGCGAAGCGGGGCAGAACGTCGGGGTGCGCCTGCGCGGCGTGAAGGCGGACGGAGTGCAGCGGGGTCAAGTGCTCGCCGCGCCGAAGTCGATCCGCACGCGGCGGCGCTTCCGGGCCGAAGTGTACGCGCTGAGCAAGGACGAAGGCGGCCGGCACACCCCGTTCTTCGACGGGTACAAGCCGCAGGTCTACGTCCGCACCACGAGCGTCACGGGGCTCGTGACGCTCCCGGCGGGAGTCGAAATGGTGATGCCGGGCGACAGCGCCGGCATCGAAGTGAACCTCGACCGGCCCATCGCGCTGGAGGCGGGGAGCCGGTTCGCCATCCGCGAAGGCGGACGCACCGTCGGCTCGGGGAGGGTGAGCGAGGTTCTGGAATAGTTCTGCTCCGGGGGTTCCGCGAGTGCGGGATCTCCGGACTGCGCACTCGCTTGGCGGAATAAGACCGCCGGTCCTCATTCGGTAAGACGTATTTGACAAAGGACCTGCGGTATTCCATCGGCGCCGTGCTCGAACGGAAACGCTTCTCGAACCGGGTGTTTGACGGGACCATGTCCATGAGCGGTAACGAGAAAACTATCTGTTGACACAAAGTGAGCCGCCTCCAACGGATGCGACGAACGACATAATGAACGGTCTTCACTTTTTCCGAAACAAACTCAACGAGACCGGCGGGAACGTGCAGTC
>JBBRUN010000354.1:0-6084 GCA_038247765.1 Gemmatales bacterium
ATCCCGCATGGCTCACGCCCACCGTCCAATCCATCGCTACCGCCATCTACCAAGATCGCGCCTTCGACCGACTGCCGATCCTCGCGGATGCCCTCGAAGAAGCCGGCTGCACGAACGCCGACGTGCTGCTCCACTGCCGGCAACCGGGGGAACGCGTCCGGGGTTGTTGGGTGGTAGACCTGTTGTTGGGGAAAGAGTAGAATTCAACTTTAAACGGGATCGACCGGAGGGCTACCGCTATGAGCACGACGATGCGGGCTTTGGGGATCGACCGGATGTCCGTCGAGGAACGGGTCGGATTGGCCCTGGACATTTGGGAAAGTTTAGATGGCAACGTGCCGACCGCGCCGCTCTCGGCGGAGGACATCGCGGAGTTGGAGCGGCGCAATCAGTACTTCGGCGACGAGAAAGACCCGGCGACATCGTGGGCGGAAATACGCAAGCGAATTGAAGAGGCGGGGTGATGCTTCCGCTGAGCTACCATCGTTTATATTGGAAGGAAGCCCTTTACTATTATCGGTGGTATCAGGCCCGACGCCTCGGCTTGGGTGACGAGTTCCTCGACGAAGTCGGTCGAACGCTGGGAAAGATCGAAGTCAACCCATACCGTTTCGCATTGGCGACGGCAACGATCCGCCTCGGCCAAGTCGTTCGCTTCCCGTTTACTGTCTATTACCGAATAGGGATCGATCACATTCGGATCCTCTCGCTGATGCACAATTCGCGCGGCACGAAAGGCCGGAAGCATCGTCGGTGAGTTTTTTCGTGGGGTACTTCCCGAGAATGCGGTTCATCAGCGCAGGCTCGTGCCCCGACTCGGCGGGTTTATCGCGATGGGAACGCTCGCGAACGAAC
Source organism: Gemmatales bacterium (assembly GCA_038247765.1). GTDB lineage: Bacteria > Planctomycetota > Planctomycetia > Gemmatales > Gemmataceae > JALHQU01. The sequence goes on from JBBRUN010000354.1 coordinate 856, forward strand.
ATGGGAAAGCCCTGCTGACACAGGATCATCAGCCGAGCCGTACGACATTGTGGCCGTTCGCCGGAGTGGATCGGGTGTCGCTGTTCACCGTTGTTCTGGAAGCGGCGTAATGTGGCAGATCACAGGCAAGCAAATCGATGCGGCGCGGTTTGCACCGTTCGAGCCACTGCGCATCCTGAATTTCTTCGATGGACCGCGGATCTTCAGCTTTCAGGATACCGACGATGCGCTCTGTCTAGCCTGCTGGAGCGATGAGGGCGAAACGCAATCGCGATTCTCGTCGTGCCGGTGACGGACAAGATCATTTCCAATCGCGAAAGTGGAGCGTTCACCGTCCGCGAGGCGCTCGATCAGCCGAGGCTTTGGGTCGTCGATTTGGGTTTCGACGGCGCCGTCGCGGAAGCTTGGTTCGTCTCCCCGAAGGATGTCCCCGACGATGCCCAACTGCAACCGGGGACGATGCTCCACCGCGATCACGATCCCCGACTGGGTCTCCGGGCGATTTGATGCAGGGGATTCACGATGATGGAAGAGGTGTGGCTGACGTGCAAAGAAGAAGTGATATCGAGTCGATCGACCGGTGAAGTTTCCCGGCGTCGGCGGGCGGATGGAAGATTTGGAACCGTTCAAATATTCGAAATGGGCGATGTCATTCTGGCACGCCGCCCCCAAATGACTTCGGATTTCAGCCCCATTCCGCCCGGCACACCGTTTGCAGTTCCGTTGCGTAGAATACTCCATCACCGCAGGAGTTTCGCCACGATGGACGCGAATCGATTCACCGAAAAAGCCCGCGAGGCCCTTGCCGATTCGCAGAAGCTCGCGGCCAAATTCGATCACCAACAGATCGATGCCGAGCATGTGCTGTTGGCGCTGCTCGATCAACCCAAAGGCCTCACGCTCGCACTGTTGAACAAGCTCGGGGTGTCCACTGACGCGCTGACGATTCAAGCCCAGCGGCTGCTCGACAAGATTCCGAAAGTCACCGGCCAGGGCGTCTCGCAATCGGCGACGGCACGCTTCAACAAGATCCTCGCGCTGGCCGAAGACGAAGCCAAGAAGTTGAAGGACGAATTCCTCTCGGTCGAGCATTTACTGTTGGCCTTGGCCACCGATCGCGACGGTGCCGGGCAACTGCTGCGCGACGCCGGGGCGAGCCGGGAGCAACTGCTGCGCGTCCTCGGCGAAGTTCGCGGCAAACAGCGCGTGACGTCGCAGAACCCCGAAGAGACCTACCAAGCCCTCGAAAAATACGGCCGCGACCTCACCGACATGGCCCGCAAGGGGAAGCTCGACCCGGTCATCGGCCGCGATGAAGAGATCCGCCGGGTGATGCAGATCCTCAGCCGGCGGACGAAGAACAACCCCGTGCTCATCGGCGAGCCGGGCGTCGGCAAGACGGCCGTCGTCGAAGGTTTGGCCCAGCGCATCATGCGCGGCGACGTGCCCGAAGGGCTGAAAAATCGGTTGATCGTGGCGCTCGACATGGGCGCGCTCATCGCCGGGGCCAAGTTCCGCGGCGAATTCGAAGAGCGTTTGAAAGCCGTGCTGAAAGAAGTGACCGAAGCCGACGGGCGGATCATCTTGTTCATCGACGAACTGCACACGGTCGTCGGCGCCGGCAAGACCGAAGGCTCGATGGACGCGGGGAACCTGCTGAAGCCGATGCTCGCCCGCGGCGAACTCCACTGTATCGGGGCGACGACGCTCGACGAATACCGTCAGCACATCGAAAAGGACCCGGCCTTCGAGCGCCGCTTCCAACCGGTGACCATCGATCAGCCGAGCGTCGAAGATACGATTTCAATCCTGCGCGGCCTGAAAGAAAAGTACGAAGTCCACCACGGTGTGCGCATCAAAGACGCGGCCCTCGTCGCGGCAGCGGTGCTGTCAAACCGGTACATCGCGGATCGATTCTTGCCGGATAAAGCCATCGACTTGATGGACGAATCCGCGGCGAAGTTGCGCACCGAAATCGACTCCATGCCGACGGAGCTCGACGAAATCTCGCGGCGGGTCATGCAGCTCGAAATCGAACGCGAGGCGATGCGAAAAGAAACCGACCGCGTCTCGAAGGATCGCCTCGCCAAGCTCGAAGTGGAGCTGGCCAATTCGAAATCGGAAGCCGATGCGCTCAAGGCCCGCTGGCAAGCGGAAAAAGGGAGCGTGCAGAAACTGCGCGATGTCCGCGAGCAAATCGACGACGCCAAGCAGCAGTTGGAAGCGGCGATGCGCGACTCGGACTTCAGCAAAGCCGCCGAGCTTCAACACAGCTTGCTGCCCGAATTGCAGCGGGAACTCGCGGCGCTCGAGCAAGCGACCGACACCAACGCCGCACCGCGCATGCTGAAAGAAGAAGTCGGCGAGGAGGACATCGCCGCCGTCGTCAGCCGTTGGACCGGGGTTCCCGTGCAACGCCTTCTGGCCGGGGAAATGCAGAAACTCCTGCACCTCGGGGACGAACTGCACAAGCGCGTCATCGGCCAAGACGAAGCGGTGGAAGCCGTGGCCGACGCCGTGGTGCGGGCCCGCTCCGGAATGAACGACCCCAACCGGCCCATCGGTTCGTTCATCTTCCTCGGCCCGACGGGCGTCGGCAAAACCGAACTCGCCCGCGCGCTCGCCGAGTTCCTATTCGACGACGACAAAGCGATGGTCCGCCTCGACATGAGCGAGTACCAAGAAAAGCACACCGTCAGCCGGCTCGTCGGGGCGCCCCCAGGCTACATCGGCTACGACGACGGTGGCCAACTCACCGAGGTGGTCCGCCGTCGGCCTTACTGCGTCATCTTGTTCGACGAAGTCGAGAAGGCCCACGCCGATGTGTTCAACGTGCTGCTGCAAGTCCTCGACGACGGCCGACTGACCGACAGCCAAGGGCGGGTGGTCGACTTCAAAAACTGCATCGTGATCATGACGTCGAACATCGGCAGCCAGCAGATTTTGAAGTACAAAGGGACGCACATCGGCGAGGTGTACGACCGCATGCGCGATGAGGTCATGGCCGAGATGCGCAAGTTCTTCCGGCCCGAATTCCTCAACCGCGTCGACGAAACCATCGTGTTCCACGCCCTGAAGGAATCGGACCTGTTGAAGATCGTCGAAATCCAACTCGACCGCATCCGCGAGCGCTTGGCGGAGCGCAAGATCGTGCTGAAACTCACGGACGAGGCGAAGAAGCACATCGTCCACGTCGGCTACGAACCGAGCTACGGCGCACGGCCGTTGAAGCGCGTGTTGCAGCGCGAAGTCGAGACCGCCTTGGCCAAGCGATTGTTAAAAGGGGAAATTCCCGACGGTTCAACGGTGACGGTCGATTACGATCTGAGTCACGACGCGTTGACGTTCGAGTCGGCGTAACGCGGATTGTCACAAACGGTGTCAGGCTTCGGCGCGTTGATCGTCTGCTCGATGTCTGTCCCGCCGTTCCGGAGTTGGCTATGATGCGGTTGCGTTTGCAATTCCTCGCGATCCCGGCCTTGGTGGTGTTCGTCGCCCTGATGCCGAAGCCGGCCCAAGCCCAAGACAAAGGCAAAATCAACACCGACGAGATGGTCGAAAAAGGCCTCGACTATCTGAAAAAGAGCCAAAACCCCGACGGCCACTGGGACGGCGGCGGGGGATCGTACCCCACCGTGATGACCGGCCTCGCCGGCATGGCGCTCCTGATGGAAGGCAGCACGCTCCGCGAAGGCAAATACAGCGACAATCTCGTCAAGGCCGTGAATTGGTTCCTGTCGCGCTCGCAGAACAACGGCCTGCTCGGCAATCCGCAAAACCCGACCGAATCGTACCGGTACATTTACGGCCACGGCTTCGGCCTCCTCTTTCTATCGTGCGTCTACGGCGAAGAAGAAGACGCAGCTCGCCGCAAGAAGCTCGAAGCCGTCATCAAGAAGGCCGTGGAATTCAGCGGCAAAGCCCAAACCAAGCAAGGCGGCTGGGGCTACGTCTCCTCTGCCGACGGAGGTGGATTCGACGAAGGTTCCACCACCGTCACCCAGTTGCAAGGACTCCGTGCCGCCCGCAACGCCGGAATCGTGGTTCCCAAAGGCATCATCGACAATTCGACCGAATACCTCCGGAAATGCACTACTCCCCGCGGCGGGTTGATCTACAACCTCGGCCAAGGGCAGATTGCCCAAGCCGGCTCCGAATGCCAAGCCATCACCGCCGCGGCCGTGGCCTGCGCCTTCAGCTCGGGCCAGTACGACGACAAATACGGCAAGATGTGGATCAAGTACTGCAAGTCGGTAATCTACGGCAGCGGCGGTCGCGGTGGCCAAGGGGCCGGGCACGACGAATACCAGAGCTACTACTTCACCCAAGCGATGTTCGTGCTCGGCGACGACCGCTACGAGAAGCTCTTCCCGGACGAAAAGAAAGAAGACCGGATGCTCTGGAGCAAGTACCGCGAAGTCGCCTACGGCCACTACAAGAGCTCGCAGCAAGCCGACGGCAGTTGGAACGGCGGCTACGCCGGGCCGATGCTGGCGACGACCTTCGCCCTCGCCGTGCTGCAATTGGAAAAAGGCATCCTGCCGTTCTACCACCGCTGATTCCATTCGGATTTGGGATGGCGCCGAGGAATGCGTCGTACTCGAAGGGAGCGTCATCGTCGGCCAAACGCGGATGCGGCCGGCGACTACCAATGGGCCGAGGCGGACAGCGACCACGTCGAGCAATGGACCGACACCGGAGCACTCGTGTACCTGATCGGGCCGGAAGATTTGTTTGGTTAAGAGATGCCTGTCCATGGCAAGCTCCAGACGCCGCCCAATCCGACCGAATTGCGGGAACCCGATTTCACGGTGGTGGACGTCGAGATCGTGCGTTCCCCCGTCGGGAAAGTCGACCACACTTTTATCACGGAGGCCTCGTGTGAAGACACGAATCGATTCACTAACTTCATAATCACCAATCGTTTCGACAGCATTCTTGGAGTTCATGCCATGTACTTGAACATCGCTCTTGTATGGTTCATCTATAGCCTTTATTCCGTCCAGTTGCCGACGCAACCGCCGGCTGGCGTTTCCGCAATTATCATCGAGGATCAACTCTTTGTCGCTTACCCTAAGCCATCCCCTAAAAACCAAACGTATGGAAGCGTATTGCTGCGTGCTTCCATCGACGATAAAGACGCTCGCTCCCGTTGGGGATCGTCTAGCCGCATGCCTTACGCAATATACCCCCAAGACAGTGTGCGTGAGGGCATCTGCAAAATCAGTA
>JBBRUN010000355.1:0-6038 GCA_038247765.1 Gemmatales bacterium
CGTTCCAAATCGATCAGCGTGTTCGCCGCGGCGGCGACGATGTTTTCGTTCCGGCTGGTCAACTGGCCGCGCAGCGCCAGCGCCGCCTCGAAAACGATGTCGCTCCAGAGTTTGCCGCGCTCGCGTTCGCTTTGGGGTAGCATCGGCCGGGCCGGCGGGGAATCGAAACCGAGTCGGTTGACGGGGTGATGGACGGGTTGCGTGCGGGTCATGGCGAGTTTCCGGGGGACGAGTGCTGTGATCAATTGTTGTAGTATACTTATATGCACACCAACGGGTGGTTGTCAAATAATTCCGCGCAGATTTGGCGAGCCGGCCGCGTGAGCGGTCGGAGGAATTGCGATGGAAAGGCGAGCCGGCCGCGTGAGCGGTCGGAGTTCTAATCGTGTTACTCCGACCGCTGACGCGGCCGGCTCGCCGGCGGAATTCTCGCGACTTCAGTCCGGCATCGCCGCCATCGCCGCATCGAGGTCGCGGGTGATCCGCCGGCGGATGCGGAGTTCGTCCTCGTCCAGCCAGCGTCGCAGCTCGGGGCCGAGGCTGAAGTCTTCGTTCACGATGGCCGTGATCGCCGTGTCGATCATCTCCAGCGCCGGCAAATCGTAGTATTGCGATGTGGCACCGGGACTGGCGATCGGCCCCAACCGTTGAAACAGCTCTTCCAACCGGCCGAGTGCCAAGCGGGGCGGGGCGTGAGCCAAGGCCCGGCAATAAGCCAAAGACGCGCGGCCGCGCTCGCGATCACCCGGAACGCCGCGTACGAACAATTGCTCGCGGGCATCGTTCAACATGCGATTGCCGCGCTCGGTCTCCCCGAGCGTGTACCAGCCGATGGCGGCGCTCAAATTCAATTCCGCGCCGTCGCCGCCGATGCGGTACCAGCGCGCCAGAAACTGGCGCAGTTCGTCCGACGCTCCGCTCCGCGCGAGCGCGCGGAATAACACCGGGGCGGTGCGGCGCAGGATGGTACGGGTCGGCGGGTCGCCATCGTCGAGCGCGCGACACAGACTGCGGAAGAGTTCTCGCAACGGCCCGGGCCAACCCTGACGGACGCAAATCCGCGCGACGACTTCGACGCAGCGGCCGGCCGTGCGGGTCATGTAAGCGGCGGTTTCGGAATCTTGGATCGCGCGGATTCGGAGGGCTTCGGGCAACAGCTCCAGGGCGCGGGGGGCGAACGCGAGGATCTCGCGCAGCAGTTCGCGCGGGGAGTCGATTTCCAATAGCGTCAGCGTCGCCCGGGGTAAAGTCACGGCCGTGCCGTCCGCGGCGACCGCGTCCAGAATCGCTCGAATCGCTGCGGTTGTGGGTGTGCGACACGCGAGCAATCGGGTGAGTTCCCGACCGAGGTCGTCGTCGCCGATCAGCGCGGCGAGAGGCCGGCCACCGAATTCGGACGCGGTCTGACTCCCGCCGAGAATTTGCGAGTGGCTCAGCAACTTCGCGACCGCGTACGTCCCCAGTTCCGTTCGAGATGCACCGCTGTGTTGCGCGCGTTCCACAGCCGGTGCCGCCATGCCCAAAGCCAGTTGAATCTCGGCCCGAAAACGCGACGAGAGTTCTCGTTGAACGCCGAGTGTGCAGGGACTTCCCGGCTCATTCGCCAGCGCCCGATTCGCCGCATTCGACAATTCGTTCGCTTGGCTGACGCCCCCGAGTTTGGCGAAACCCCAAGCGAGCATCCCATCGGCGTACGCTGCGGTGCGGGCGCAGTCGATATCGACGCCGGACCAATTGGCCCGGTTGTGCGCGGCTTGCTTTTTCAACCAGCGCTGAATTGGCTCCCGGCACCTCATCAGCCAATCTCGCGCCATCGCATAGCGCTCACCGCCCGCCGCACCGCGGAAACGCAAGAACGACGGCGTGTCGAGTGCGGCCAAAGCCGTATCGCCGTGCAACCGCGCAAATAACCGATCGCGCCCGTGCGCCAATTGCAGCACGTCGCCGCCACTCTGCCCTGCCAAGGCGAGGCGGGCCAGCCAGACCAGCCGGCAGGGCAGCGAATCTTCGAGCGATTCCAAATTTTCCGACGCCGCTTTTAGGTCGATTCCCGCGGCGGCGGATGACGTGCGGATCAATTCCACCAAGGTGGCGCGGACAGCGGATAGGGGCTGTCGCGATTCGAGCTTCGCCCACTGCGTCGCCCACGTCTCAGGCGGGTGAGCGGTGTCCCAGAGGGCGTGCATCCAACCGAGTGCGGCATCGACGGGGTTACCGGTCTCGGAGTACAACTCGGCGAGCTCGGCCCAAAGGCGACCGGGATTCTCGCCGGTATCGCGATCGAAGAGTCGCTCTTCCAATTCGGCACGCCGCGCGAGTCGCTCTTCGAGCGTCTTGGCCGTACGAAATGGCACTTCGACCGTCCGCAGCGTGGAATCCGTGGGATCCTGGGGGTGAGTCGGGCTCGATTTGGCGAATAGTTTTGCCGCCCATTTGGCGAACCACGACCGCGCCGATTCTCCCTGCGACCCCGCGGACGCAGCTGTTTCTCGGTGCGCGAGCGGTGTCGATATTGCCGCCGTAGCCGGCGCGGGCGCGACCACGAACCCGGCCCAAGCGAAGGGGCTCGCAGCGACACTCGACGCCCGGTGGAATCGCGATGCGGGTATCGAATAGCGAATCCAAGCGGACAGCGGACGAAATTCCGACAGCGCCATTCGGTGTGCGCGCGGCGCGTCCCCGTCTTGTTCCAGCCACACGAACTCCCCGACCCGGAGACAGAATGCCGCTTCCAATGCCGCGCCGCGAATTGGGGGTGTCAATTCCCGATCCACCGGCACCATGAGCCGATTCGCGCGCGGGTGCGGGGCAAAAGCCCGGCCAGCCTCCGGCCAGACCGCCGAGACACCCCGATTGTGCGCATCGCGCAGCGCGAGCATACTGCCTAGCACGGGGTGCTGGAACGGGGCCAATTCGAGATTGTTCAGCTCGCGCGGATCGATGGCGGCGGCGAACGCGCCCAGCGATCCGATCTCGCCGGGGATGATCCAGAATGACTCGCGCACCAATGGACCAGAGCTGCGTTTCAGCCGGATGGGCACTCCGATACCGGCCAGTACACCGACATCCGGAGGAACCGCTCGCTGCGGTCGCAACGGGAACAATTCGCGCGCGGCCAGCCAAGGGCCGTGGGCGAGTGTGCGCCATCCCGCCGCAGCCGACACGAGTACCGTGCTGGGTTTGTCCGGATCGGGACGACCCGGAAACGGGTGCTGCCAACCCGATTCGACCCAAAAGTCCGACTCGGCCCGCCTGTAACTGCGAATGTCACCGTCCCGATCCGGCAAAGCCCAATAGTGCGGGGCCGATGGCACCCGGACGAAAGACGTTTCACCCTCGACGCGGTAAGCCTCGACGGCCGTGCCGCAACGGGCCAGCTCGCGAAGAAATCGGGCCAGCCGACGGTTGGGAACCTCGAAGATCGCGGGGTCATCCGCGGGTTCGCCGGAGCGGAGTTTCAGCGGCAAGGCTTCGGCCCAGCAGGCGAAGTCGCACCATTCCAGTTCGGCCGGTGCGGCGAACGGGCGCACCCCGATGTGGGCCAAGGCCGCCAAGGAATCTTTGGACAACGGCGCGTCCGAGCGCACCCAGCAGCCGCCCGGCCCGGCCGCTGCCGCGAGGGGCGTCCGCACGACATCGGCCGGGACGATGCCGGACGCGAGGGCGAGGCGGAAGGCGTCGAGGTTGGGGAAGAACAACGAGGGCATAGCCGGCACCCACGGGTTCAAAGCCGACTGGTTTGCAGGGCGGTTTTCATGTCGCGGTGGATGCGTCGGCGGACGAGAAACTCGTCTTCATCGAGCCAGCGGCGACCGCCCGGGCCGAGCGCGAAGTCGTCGCTGACGATGGCGAGCACGACTTCCTCGACGATGGAGAAATGCTGCTCGGAATAAAAGCGGGCGTTGGAGCCGCCGATGGTCGTGCGGTTCGGGTCCATTTTCTGGAACAACTCGGCGAGCCGATTCAAGCCGCTTTCGCTCTGGCCTTGGCCGATCGCGCCGATGTACGCGCGGCAGAGTTTCGTGTACTCGATGGAGATCAACTGCCCGACTTGCGAGCCGATCGGCTTGGCCGCGGCCAAGAGTTCGGCCCGCGCTTCGTCGAGGATCGGATCGGCTTTGTCGAAATTGCCGAAGTAGAGCCAGCCGCCCGCCAAGCTGAGTAGCGCGCGCAGCGCGCGGCCCCAGTCGGAGGGTTTCGAGGCCAAGCGCGATTTCAACTGCGCGATGGTGCTGCCGTCTAATGCGAGCTGGTAAAGCCTGTTGAGGAGTTTGTCGATTTCGTCGCGCAGGCCGAATCGCCTCAGGCATTTCAGGCATTGCGGCGCGACGCTGTTCACCAACTCGAAGCGCATTTCCACGGGCTTCGCGGCGACGAGGGCGATGAACTGATCCAAGAGTCTCTGGACGTGATCGCGGCGGTCGAAATGCGCGGCGAAGAACAAGGATCGCTCCAGGAGTTCGCCTTGCTTCTTGGTCACTTCGGGAACCTCGGCGAACGCCGGGCTTTCCCGGAGGACCTCGGGCACCATGCCGAGCAATTCGACGGTGAATGCTTCGCCGCCGCGGATCGCCCACGGCAGGGCGGCGTGCAGGGTCATCAGATGCACCGCCGCCAACGGCCGTGGGGTTTTTCCACCCACTTCGCCTTTGTAAAGGGAGCGCACGCGGCGGATCATTTCGGAGGCGTGGTGGACTTGGTGCAGGTTGAACAGCGCGAGTTCGAATTCGTCGCCGGAGCGCGGCGTGTTATTCAGCCGGTCGTGCTTCTCGAGCGGTTCGAGAATCAGTGAGAAACTCCGCAACCGCATGATGGCGTAATACGCGTCTTTGTGCGGGCTGTTATCGACGTTCTTGCCGGCGGCGGCCAAGGCGTCGATCGCGGCGGCGAGTTCCGGGGGTAGTGACCGGGCCGGTAGTTTGCCGGCGAGCGCTTCTTCGATCCGGGCGAGGAACGATTGGACGAGGTATTTCTTCGCCAGGATTTTCTCGTCGATTTTGGTGGCCGGTTCGATATCGCGGCGGGCGGTTTCGACGATGGCCCGCGCGGCCGAGGATTCCCCGAGTTTGGCGAAGGCGAAGGCGAACAGCAAATCGATGTACGGGAGCGTGGCCCGGTTGTCTTTGGCGAGATACACGTACGGCGAGGCGCTGGTCGATTCGGCCCACTTGCGGGAGGCGCTGTGCAACTTCGAGGCTTGATCGCGCACCATGCGCAACCGCTCCGAATCTTTCAGCCCGGCCGTGCGGAGAAAGAAAGGCAAGTCGGTCTCGGCGTTCAGACCGCTGTCGAGCAGGCGCTGCAAGATGCGGTCGCGCATACGGGCCAAGCCGAGGACGTCGTCGCCGGTGTGCGCGGCCATTTCCAACGCCAAGAGCCAGACCGCCCGCACCGGTAATTTGGAGTCGTTGGTTTCGAGAAATTGCGGAATCGCGGGCAAGCGGCCGCGCAGCCAATCCGGGATCGGGTCGATCGTCAGCGCGGCCAACCCGGCGCTGGCGAGTTGGCGGACTTCGATGCGGTCCGGGTTCTGGCTCCGCAGGGCCTCGTCGAAATCGCATTCCCCGATATCGTTCGCCCCGAGGATCGCCCCCCGATTCGGATGCTCGGTGCGATACCATCCCTGGACGAGTTCCGGCGGAAGCGATTCCCGTTCCCACATCGCATTCACCCAGCAAATCGCGGCTTCCGCGGCGTCGCCGGCACCGGTGTTGGCCTCGGCCAACTCGGGCCACAGTGTCTGCCGCTCCGGACGATCGAGGCCGCCCTCGAACTGTTGGAATTGGTCTTGGAGCGCTTGGCGACGGAGTTTCCATTCGTCGGTTCGCCGCGCTTCATCGACCGGCTTGAGGCCGGCCGCTGCGGGAGACTGCGTCGATTTGGAATCGGCGGTTTGCGCTTCGGGTAGCAGCGGACTTTGGTCTTCGGTGATCGCGCCGCGCCCGCGCTCCTTCGGGCCGCGATCCGGCCCGCGCGGCTTGGGACCGCCATCCGTACAGACGAACGATTCGAAATCGAACTGCGACGCCGCGACCCAA
>JBBRUN010000356.1:0-6038 GCA_038247765.1 Gemmatales bacterium
GGACGCGTTAGCGACGTTTTGCTGGGTTGCCCAGATCCGATTGCTGAAATCGGCTGGATCGCCCACGTCGCTAACGCGTCCGGCTCTGACGAGCCACCACAACGCATGGCTTGGATCGCTGGAGGATCATCTCGTAGAAGCTCCAAGAATCGTTATTACACCCTAAGAATGTCAGAGACTTTGATTCGTCCAACTCTGTTACTCTGCTCGCTTGCGCCGGGGCGCTCCGCTCTAATCCACATCGGCGCTCATGCCTTGGGCCATGACAATGCCGGTGCCGTGGTTCACAGTCCAAGCGTACTTGTGCGTGATCGTTTCGACCAACCCGGCGGCGGACGGGTGGCCGTTGCCGCTCTTTTTGACGCCGCCGAAGGGTAGGTGCACCTCGGCCCCGATGCAGGGCAGGTTGGCGTAGCCCAGCCCGTAGTCGCACTCCTCGCGGAAGAAGCGCATCTTGCGGTAGCTCTCGGTGATCACCGCGAGTGACAAGCCGTAGTCAGTCGAATTGGCGATCCGCACGGCCTCCTCGTCGTCCTTGAAGGGCACGATGGCGACGTGCGGGCCGAAGACTTCTTCCTTCAAACACCGCGAATTCGGGTTGTCGTGGATCGCATAGACGCACGGCGTGACGAAGCAACCGGGCTGCGGCGCGAACTCGCGGCTCTCGTAGATCATGTCGAGCGCTTCGGCCTTGGCGAGCCCGTTGTACATCAAAGTTTTCTCGACCGCTTTGCGGTTGATCAGCGGACCGGCGAAGCTGTTCGGGTCGAACGGATCGCCGAAGCGAACGCGGTGGACGGTGTCGATGAACTTTTGGATGAACGCGCTCGCCAAGGATTTGTGCACCAGAATCCGGCTGGCGCTCACGCAGCGCTGGCCGGTGGTTTTGAATGCGCTCAGCACCGCCGCGGGCACCGCGAGTTTCAAGTCGGCATCGTCGCAAACGATGATCGCATTCTTACCGCCCATCTCCGCCGCAACGATTCGGTCGTAGAAGCCGGCCGAAATCTGTTGAATCCGCTGGCCGACGGCCGAACTCCCCGTGAAGAGAATCGCATTCACGTCCCGGTTCTGCACGATCGCTTCGCCGACCGCCCCGGCGCCGTGGACGAGGTTGATCGTCCCCGCCGGGAAGCCGGCTTCGACGAACAACTCCACGAGCTTCTGCCCGACGGCCGGGGTCTCCTCGCTCGGTTTGAATACGGCCGTGTTCCCTTCGAGCAAGCTCGGCCCGAGCATCCAGAGCGGTACGGCGAACGGGAAATTCCACGGCGTGATCACCCCGACGACCCCGCGCGGCTTCCGCCGCACGAACGCGTCCTTCTCGGCGATCTCGGAGGGGATCACGTCGCCGATGGGCATCCGGCCCGTGCCGAAAACGTACTGCACCATGTGCAGCCCTTCGACGACTTCCGCCCGACATTCGTTCACGATTTTCCCGCACTCGCGGGCCATCAGCGTCGCCAGGGCATCGGTGTCGCGTTCGATCAAAAGGCCGAGGCGGTGGAAGCACTCGGCCCGGTGGATGCGCGACATCCGACGCCATGCCGGGAAGGCCTGCCGTGCCGCCGCGATGGCTTGGTTGACGACTTCGCCCGACGTCGCGGGGAAGTGCCCGATGGCTTCGGCGAGGTTCGATGGATTGGTACTGGCGAAGTCGGCGGAGTGCGTTCGCCATTCGCCGGCGACGAGATTGCGACCGAGAATCGGGGATGGCATGGCAGAACCTCCGGTGCGAACTGGCTTCGGGGTATTTTACTCAACCGCCAGCACTCGGTAGTCGATGGTCAGTTCTTCCCCGGCGTCGATGTCGCGCAGCGCGACGAAATAGTTTCCGCCGTCCTGCTGCTGCAAATTCGGTTCGTCGGCATGGTTCAGAAAATGCACGAGATCGACGATCTTGAAACCGTGCGGCGGCAGGTAGACCATGCCTTCGTCTTGGAGGCAGTAAGTGTCGATCAACTTGCGAGTGTGTGCGGGCAGGCCTTCGAGTTCATCCAAAGGCACCGCTTGCCAAGTGTCCGACGGCGGCGAGAACAAGTCGGACTTCCCGACGGCAATGTCGGCGAGTGCGAAGACGCCGATGCCGTGGATCGGCGACGGGGCCAAGCCGATCACGGTCGCGGCGATATCACGGAGAAGTTGGCGATGCGGCGTTGGATTCATCGGGTCAAGCTGCCTCTCGATTCGGCCAACTGCAAGGATTGCCGGGGGTGTAGCAACGATTCTTGAAGGCTTTGTAGGTCACGCTCGGCGTGACGCCATTCCCGTTCCGGATTCTCACCGAAGTCAGACCGAGCGCGACCTATGAAAACAGCTCATCGGGAAGTAACTTCAATAATCGTTCCTAAACCCTTGGTGTGCCAGCACAACGAACGGCCATGCGATTTCGCTTTCGGAGCTTTCGGAGCTTTCGCTGCTTTCGGCAGGGGGGGTGTGGAGAATGACTGAAAGCTAAAACCTAAAGTCGGCTCAAAGGGCATGCCAAAAATCGAACCAATGGCAAAGATTCTTGGAGTTCGAGAAAAATGGGCCGGAGGCCGTACACCCATTGCCGGAAAAATCCTTGACACAATCGCAGCGGATGCTATTCCGTCGGGCTTCTGACAGCACACAAATGGTGCGCCGCGCGGCCGGGGGACGGTTCGGGTGCGCCGTTGCAGCGGAAGGGGGGCGCGATGCGTTTCTACGGAGTGGCGTTGGCGGCGGCGGTGGCCCTGATGGCGTGGGGCGAATCGGCCCAAGCCCAGCAGTACCAATCGCGGCCGATCGACGCCGAGAGATTGGTGATCAAACCGGCCGACACGGCCACCAGCATCGTCGGCACGTCGTTCCAGTACGTCAGCCGCGTCGCGGCGGGGTACGTCGACAACAACGCGATGGTGCGGACGGTGAACGCCCTATTCGGCGTGAGGCAGCAAGCGGCCCCGACCCAAGGCGGCCTCAGCCCGTTGCCCGATCCGAGAAGCTACCCGTCGAGTTACTACAAAAGCCCGATTCAACCGGTCTTCCCGAAGTATTCGACATTCCAACGCTGAGCGAAAAGTGGACAATCCCCGACGCGATCCGCCATTTCGGCGGATCGCGTTGTTTTGCGCCCGGCTCCGGCGCAATATGAAGCCATCGATTGTTCGACTCTCTCCGGAATTTCAGCATGCAGCACGAGACGCGGCTCTTCCCGCCGAGCGCCGAATTCGCCGCGGCGGCGCACATCAAATCTCCCGAAGCAGCCGATGAGCTGCGCGCCGCCGCCACGGCCGACCCTGCCGGTTTCTGGGGAGCCCAAGCCGATACCTTCCTGACGTGGGACGAACGCTGGCACACGGCCTTCGATGGATCGAATGCGCCGTTCTTCAAATGGTTCCTCGGCGGCAAGCTCAATGCCAGCGCCAACTGCCTCGATCGGCACCTGACTTCGTGGCGGCGAAACAAGGCCGCGATCATCTGGGAAGGGGAACCGGGCGATACCCGCACGCTGACGTACCAGCAACTCCACCGCGAAGTTTGCCTGTTCGCCAACGCGCTGAAATCGCTCGGCGTCGTCGCCGCGGATCGCGTCACGATCTACCTGCCGATGATCCCCGAGGCCGTGATCGCCATGCTGGCCTGCGCCCGCATCGGGGCGGTGCACTCGGTCGTGTTCGGCGGCTTCAGCGCCGAAGCCGTGGCCGACCGCAACAACGACGCGCAGTCGAAGGTGATCATCACGGCCGACGGCGGCTGGCGGCGCGGCAAGGTCGTGCCGTTGAAGGCGAACGTCGATGCGGCGCTGGCCAAGTCGCCTTCGGTTCAAACTTGCATCGTCGTCAACCGCTGCAATATCTCGGTCGAAATGGAGCCGGGGCGCGATCTCTGGTGGCACGACGTTGTCCGTGGCCAATCGGCCGAGTGCCCGGCGACTCCGTTCGATTCCGAACACCCGCTGTTTGTGCTTTACACCTCCGGCAGCACCGGCAAACCGAAAGGCGTGCTCCACACCACGGCCGGCTATCTTTTGGGTGCGGCGCTCACGCACAGGTGGGTCTTCGACCTGAAGGAAGAAGACGTTTATTGGTGCACGGCCGACGTCGGTTGGATCACGGGGCACAGCTACATCGTGTACGGGCCGCTCGCCAACGGCGCGACCGTGCTCATGTATGAAGGCGCGCCGAACCAACCGCGCGAAGATCGCTTCTGGGAGATCGTGGCGAAGTACCGCGTCAGCATCCTCTACACCGCACCGACGGCGATCCGCGCCTTCATCAAATGGGGCGATCACTGGCCGAAGGGGCACGACCTCAGCTCGTTGCGGATGCTCGGCAGCGTCGGCGAACCGATCAGCCCCGACGCGTGGATGTGGTACCACACCGTCATCGGCGGCGGCCGTTGCCCCATCGCAGATACTTGGTGGCAGACGGAAACGGGATCGATCCTCATCGCGCCGTTGCCCGGCGCGACGCCGACGAAACCGGGGAGCGCCACGAAGCCGCTGCCGGGGATTCAAGCCGACGTCGTCGATAAGCACGGCGAGGCGGTGCCGATCGATGCCGGGGGCTTCCTCGTGGTGAAGCACCCGTGGCCGAGCCTGATGCGGACGATTTACGGCGACGACGAGCGCTTCCAAGCCACATATTGGAGCCATAACCCGGGCATGTACTTCACTGCCGACGGCGCCCGCCGCGATGCCGACGGGTACATCTGGATCATGGGCCGCGTCGACGACGTATTGAATGTCAGCGGGCACCGACTGAGCACCGCGGAAGTCGAGAGCGCATTGGGGGCTCACCCCGCTGTCGCGGAAGCCGCCGTCGTCGGCCGCCCGGACGATTTGAAAGGCGAAGGCATTTATTGCTTCGTCACGTTGAAGCAGGGCCAGACCGCGAGCGACGAGTTGAAGTCGACGCTCAAAGCCCATGTCGCCCAAGAGATCGGCGCCCTGGCCCGACCGGACGAAATCAAGTTCACCGAGACCCTGCCGAAGACGCGCAGCGGCAAGATCATGCGGAGATTGCTGCGCGACATCGCCGCCGGGCGAACTAGTACGCAGGACACCACGACGCTGGAAGACATCGGGGCCTTGGCGAAGTTGCGGGACGACGACGAATGATTTGCAGGACTTCAACCGACCCCGCAGGTACCGGAATCGCAGGCGGGCCGTTTGCGCTTCGGTAAGTACGGGCATCCAAGCGAAGAATGAGTATCCCAAATTCGAAAGCTGCCGGATACCGGGGATCCGCGTGAGCTTCGCCAGCCAGCGGAAACCGGGGACGCAGTCCCACATCGCCAAAAGCGCGTTCACGCCGATCAGCATTTCCCCGGCCTCTTCGTTGCGGACGTGCATGTGCTTGTTGACGCGCACCGGATCGATGGCGTGCCGGGCAGGCTCGAACCCCGGCAGCGAAATATCGACGTAGGCCAAACTGCCGTCTCGGACGCGGTGTTGGAACATCGCGATCTCCCGCGAGCAGAGCTGGCAAAGGCCATCGTAGAAGATCGTGCGCTTGAGCATGGTATTTCGTTTCGTGGATTTGATCATCCCGGTTGGCAGAATGCTCACCCATTTCAACCCGCATTCGCCGTACTCGCACAACTGCCGGTCGGTTTATTTTCAGGCAGTCGATTGTCGATCGGACTTGGGCGGCCAACCCATGGAGGATCGTGCCGTCCTCGAACCATTCAAAATGTTCTTCCCAAAATTGGTCTTGAGGGTGGAACAAAGTCAACTGCGGGTCGGTTCCGGATGTGGCTTTCGATTTGCAGCGGTTCCACATTGGACAAGACAACCAGAGGTTTGAACCTCCCCACGTTTGGCGGACACTGAGTTAAGGGTGTAAACTCCAATCGAGGAGACCACCCGTGGGCAAGACCAAGACCAAAATCCGGCGCACCTTCACGAGCGAGAAGGGCTTCTCTTACGCCGAGGCCGCCCGCCAACTCGGCCTCCGAGACACCCAGATCCGCACTTGGAAAAAGCAGTTCGATGCCGAAGGCGCGAAGGCTTTCCCCGGCCAGGGCAACCGCGGTGTGCTCGAAGAGGAAGTCCACCGACTGCGGGCCGA
>JBBRUN010000357.1:0-6021 GCA_038247765.1 Gemmatales bacterium
CAGCTGCCCGACACGAACGAGCCGACGAAGGGGTTGTGGAAACAAACGGCCGAGTACATCAAGTCGCTATTGAAGCCCGCAGAGGGCCAGCAGCAGGACGACAACGCGCTGCTGAAGGAGTGGCTGAAGAAGAACAATCTGGTCCGGCTGGTGCCGTTCCGGTTCGCGTGGGTCGGTATCGAGGTCTAACCCGCGGGTCATATGCGCCAGCATTGGAATCAAAACGACGAGTGGCCGCGGGTGCGGCGGTTCGGCCTCGAGGTCGATCCGGACAGCGGCGCGCTGACGCTGCGCAAGCTGCCCGGACCACCGGAACGGATCGGTACAGTACCGGGCGACCCCGATGCCGCGCCCACGCCGGCGGGCCTCGCCGTCGGCGCGGACGGCGCCGTGTACGTCTCCGACCCCGCGGCCAACCGCGTCCACCGCCTCGATCCGCTCGCCGTCGCGGCAACCCCGCTCGGCTGCGTCTGTTCGACCGGGTCGGAGGTCGGCCAACTGCGGACCCCGATGGGACTCGCCTTCCAAACTTGTCGGAATCGACTGCTCATCGCCGACACCGGCAACTGCCGCATCCAAGTGGTGGACCCCATCCGGGAGCGCGTGGTCGCGGTGTGGGGGCAGACTTGGCCCTACGAAACACCGCGCCCGTGCGGCAGCAACGGCGGATTGGACGCCCCGGAACAGTTGGCTTGCGACCGGGCCGGTAACGTCTACGTCGTCGACCGCAACGAGGAGGGCAAACGACGCCTTGTCAAACTCGACCGCGACGGTGTGGCTGTGGGGGTGTTCTTCCCCGCCGCGGCGCCGAACTCGACCGACGAGGTGCTCCACGTCGCGGTGGGCACCGTGAACTGCGAGTCCGGCGACGGGGTTCGCGAGCGCGTTTTCGTCTTGGCCATGGGTACGCCCGACGGCCGGGGAGCGAAACCGGAACTGCGGTTGTTCGTGTTCGACACGGACGGTTGCCAAGTGACGACCCGGCCGCTGACGCTGCTCGGGCCCGACTTGCCCGCGTCGAATTCGTCCCGCATCCAGGAGGCGATTTCACCGGTATTGTACCGGTTCGACGCCGGAACCGTCGAATGCGTCGGTCGGCCCGCCCATTCGCCGGTCCACGCCTTCGCGGTGATCGGCGGCACGGCGGTCGTATCGCTCCCTGGGACGTCGCCGAGGGTGTGGTGCTTCGAAATCGGCGACGCCGTCGCGCACGACGACCCGGCGGCCGTCGAACCCTCGTGGCTACCGCTGTACGATGGCCCGGCCGTCGCGCTCGGCGTCCGCTCCGCCCCGTCGGGACCCGGGGCGGAGCTGCTGCTGTTCACCGGCGCCGGCCGGGACCTGTTCGCGCTCGCCGATCGCGGTGCGTACCGGACGCAGGGGGCGTTCCTCGCCGGGCCGTTCGCGGGGAACCGCGATCTCGTCACGCGCTGGCACCGGCTGCGGTTCGACGGGCGGCTGAGTGAAGCCGGCCGGACGCAGTGGTTCACCCTGAGCCGCTCCGCCTGGGAGGGATTCGCCGGACCGCCGCGACCGAGCCCGCGGTTGTTCCCGAATTGGTACCGATTCGAGACTCAACCGAACCCGTTCGACCGCCTCCGGTTCTCCGCCCGCGCTGAAACGGAGCCGGAAACGGAGACGGACGAATTCGACCCGATCCGCAAGTCCGGCGCGCTCGCCCCGCGCACGGAATCGACGCGCACCCCGCCCGGCGTGTGGGTAGGGATGCCCGAAAACCAGTTCGACGCATTGCTGCGGAATTCCGGCGGCGACACGAAGGAACCGGCCGATCAGCTGTGGGTCCTCGGGTTGATCGCCTCGGACGGGCGAACGTCTCCCGTCTTTTACCAAGTCGGCCTCGAACACGACGAGGATGGCTGGCTCGCCGATCTGCCCGACGTGTACCAGAGACAGCCGACCGGCCGCGCCTTCATGCGCGAGCTTCTGGCCCTGCTCCAATCGCGGTTCGCGGACGTGTCCGAGGCGATCGACGCCCTGCCCGCGCTCTTCTTGCCGCACGCCGTGTCCTCCCGCTACGGGCGCCGGAGCCCGGAACTCGACTGGCTCCGCGAAACGCTCGCCCTGACCACGGCGCCGCGCCTCGGCGACGCGAAGTCCGAGCGCAATCGGAACGCGCAAACGTTCGCCGACGGGACGTACTGGCTCGCCCGCCGCGGCACCGCCGAGGGACTGCGGAGACTCGTGTGGTTGGCGACCGGCATGGAAGTGATCGTCGAGGAGCCGGGGGTTCACGAATTGGCAGACGCGTTCGGCCACCCGAACACCGGGATGCCGGAGGCGGCGGACGGCGCGGCCCGGGGCAGCGAGAACATCTTCGGCTACTCGACTTGCCCCGACCCGGACGATTCCCGACCCCGGCTGCCGGACGACCTCGCCCACCACTTCGTCGTCCGCGGTTACTGGCCGGAACTGAACGACGGCGGACTCCGGGAGGTGCTCGAAAAAATCGTCGCGCGTTCGGCCCCCGCGCACACGACCTATTCCATCCAGGTCATCGAGCCGCGGGCGCGGGTGGGCATCCAAGCCCGGCTCGGCATCGACGCCGTCGTCGCCCTGCGCGCGCCGGCCCAGCCGCTGGCTCTGGATCGGCCGCCGGGACCGGACGCCCAAATCGACCCCGCTCCGCTACCGCCGACCGTCGGCACCGCCCACTTGGGCCGCCACACACCATTGATGTGACCCACGAGGATCCGCTCCATGCATCGCCCGCTCGACCCGCTTCACGACACCCGCCGGCTCCGCGGCCTGCCGGCGCCGGTGAAGAACAACTACTTCTACGGCATGCTGCTGACCGACGAGGTCCTGAGCAAGGAGCAGCACTACCTCGACGGCAAGCGCTGGCTGTTGAACCGCTCGGCCGTCGGCAAGGGCGTGCTGTCCGGATTGGACTTCACCATCGAAGCCGCCGGCCGGGTGAAGATCCAGCCCGGCGTGGCCGTGGACGGCTTAGGCCGGGAGATCGTCGTGCCCGTCGACGAGGGGTGGAGCGAGGTCGAAATCTCCGCCGAGGATGAGCACCACTCATGGGGCGCGCTCACGAACTCGGAGGAGTTCCTAGCCGCGCTCGGCATCGAGGCGCCGACCACGCCGCCCGATCCGGCGAATCCGCCTACGGTCCCAGCACCCATCACACTGCTACTCGAGATCGCTTACGACGACAATTTGACCGACCATCATCCGGTGAAGGCCGGGCATTGCTCGAAGGATTGCGAACCCGCGACGCGACGCGAAGGCTTCCGCCTCCGGGTGAGGAAGGTCGAAACCGATCCGAGAAAGGGCGACTTCGTCGCCCTCGATCAGGAGTGGACACGTACCGACACTAGGGCGGACAATGATAATCCGTTCTGGCCGGTCGGTGGAATTCTCGCTGAAGTGTTTCCGCCGGAACCCGGCGAGAACGTGCGGCACCGCAGCGCGGCTCAAGACGCCGGCCTCGCTGCTACCTCGACCCCCGACCCCGACTCCGGCTGGGTGACCGTCGGCCAGGTGAAACTGACGGTCGAGTGGGACGGCGCCAAGGCGAAGTCGCTGAAGTTCACCAAGACGGGCCGCTATTACCGCCAACTGTTCAGCAACGAGGCCTTGTCGAAGCTGGTATTCGGCCTCGCCGACCGCGTGGACGAAGCGGCCCGCGTCCGGGTCCTGACTTTCGACGGGATCGCGGGGGAGAGCGGAAACGGTCAGACGGCCAACGTGTATCAGCCTTTGGCGAAGGCTTTGAAGGTGAAGGTGATCGATAGCAACGGTGGCGAGGTGAAGGATCTTGCATCGGTGCGTGTTCGCTTCGAGGTTCAAACCCCGGACGGTGGCAAACTCTCCACGACCGAGTTCGTCGCAAAGACTCCCTACGGTTACGACCAACCCGCGGCCATTCAGTCGGTGGAAGTGACCGTCGATCCCACCACCGGAGTATCCGAGGACGTGTTCTGGCGGCTCTCCGCCACCCTCGGCGCGCACACCGTTTCGGCCCGCATCGTCCCGGCGAATCCGGCCGATCCGCCATTCCACCCCGGCTCGCAGCTCGCCTTCCACGCGACTGCGAAGCCGACCGCGCCGACGATCATCGGCGTCGAGTTCGACGACCCGTGGTGGTTGGACGAAAAGTGCCGCAAGTACGAGTGGACGGATCACGGCGCCGTGGGATTCCGCTTCGTCTTCTCGCGAAAAGTCGACGAGGCCAACCATCTGGACAACTGGTTCCACGCTTGGGCCGTCTACCGCTTCGCCGACGGCTGCGTGGTGGCCCCGACCAAGTTGACGTTCGCCGCCGACCTCTCTTCGACCGCCGTCTGTCCGGGTGACTCCCCGGAAATGATCTGGCAGACGGAGGGGAGATTGGAGGGCCTCTACCACCACCTCTGTCCGCACGATTCGGTCCGCATCGTGATCGTCGGCAAGGTCGGGGCCGACGCCGAGCTGAAAAGCCCGGCGAGCGACCACTACCCGAACCCGCAAGCCCTGGACGCCGACTTCGACGGCTCGTTCCTCACGACCGAACTGTGCGACCACCTGTTCAAAGAGAACAACGCCGATTTCCTAACCGCCTGGGTCGGAAACGGCGCCCCCCCGGCGCAGCTCCTGACGGCCCTACCGCCGAAGCGCCACGAGCCGGCTTACCCCCGCGCCGCGGATAATGTCGAAAAGGTCCTGCGGCGGTTCTGGGACTGCTTCCGCCCGCGCGAGGGATCGCTGCCCACCGGCAACGGGACCGAAAGCGGCGTGTTCCACAAGACGTTCGAATTCCGACTGCCGTGCGGTTGCTAATTCCCGCTCACCCCCGAGGCCGACCATGAACCAACGACGTTCCCCGATCGGGTCCGATTCCCAAGAGCGGACCCGCTACTTCCCGCGCCAGGTGGTCACCCCACCCGACTTGGCCCAGGATCGCGAGTATCTGCTCCACCGCCACCGCCGCCACAACCGCCTGCTGCACGGCTGGGGCATCGTCCTCGGCTTGGAAGTCACCGCGGTTCCTCCGAAGCCTGCAAAGCTCCCGACGACCGCGACGACCGCTGAAACGAAGGCCAATGATTTACTGGACAGCGCCTACAGAGCTTTCGTCAAGGAGTGCGGAAACCCCGATGAGGTCGGGGCTGGCGCGTGGATCGGAGTGAAGGCGGGCTACGCCGTCACCCCGCGCGGCGATGAGGTCTACCTGCCGGGGGGCATACTCGTCAACGCGGCCGTGGAGATGAACGGCTCGCTCGTGGTGCAGCCGGCCGGCTGTCGAACCGACTTGGCCCCGCACGCCTTGTCACGGGAAGGGGCATACTACCTGATCGTCGAAGCGACGGAATCCGAAGCCCGGCCCGTCCGCGCCGCCGGCGCCCGCTGTGGGGATCACCCGGACCAGTTCGAGTTCTCCCGCCTCCGCGACGGCATCCAGTTTCGACTCGCCTCGAAAGATCTGGTCAAGCTGGCCTTGACTGCACCGGAGCGACTGACTGGCAACCTGATCAAGCCGACCACCGATATTCTCGTCTTGAGCAAAGTGGAATTCGAGGCAGGGAAGATCAAGAGCGTGACGACAGACGACAAGCGAAGCATCTGGACTTCAGCAACGCTCCCCGCAGTATAAGTGCCTTCGGATGGGGTTCTGCGATGGCCCAGCACGCCTCGAAAATGTCCGCGCCGACGGCCGCTCCCAAGGCGGCACCGGGTCCGGTCGCGCGGCCGTCCGTCGCCCGAGTTCTGCTATCCCCGAGCAACCGGGGGATGGCGAACCTGTTCCGCCTCGCCCGCTCATCCGCCGCTCCGCCGCCGCCCTCATCGAACCTGAACATCAGTTCCCCGACCGAGCCTGCGGAACTCGAAGCCGAGCGCATCGCCGGCGCAGTGATGCGGATGCCGGCGCCCGCCCCGGTGCTGCACCGCGCGTGCGCCGCTTGCGACGACGAGAAGAAAGTCCACCGCACCGCGAGTGGCGACGGCCCCGGCACGGCCCCGCCTATTGTCGGCCGAGTGCTGAGTAGCCCCGGCCAACAATAGGCGGGGCCGTGC
>JBBRUN010000358.1:0-6003 GCA_038247765.1 Gemmatales bacterium
GGAAGAGGACGCCGTCGGTCTTCTCGTCGAGGTCGCCGAGCGATTCGAGCAGCCGGGCTGTGAAGTCGGGGCCGAAGTTCCGGGTGTCGATCATCAGCGACGGACTCGCCTTCAAGAACTCCGCCGACTTGAGCTTCACCTTCTTGCCGAACAGGCCTTCATCCTCCTTCTTCAGTTCCGAGAGGTGATGCAGCGATTCCCATTCGATCCACTGGGCGGCGCAGCCGACGATCTCCGGCAGGAACTCCTCGGGAATCTCCTTGAGAGCCACGCAGTACTGCGTTTCGACGACGAACTTCTTCTTGAGCCAGAGGGCGCGTTGGAAGTCCTCGAGTTGGGCCAGGAAGGCGATGATCTTGCCGGCGATGCGGCGGATGACTTTGATCTTGGAGAGGTACTGCTCGACGCGCGGGGCGGTCTCGTTCTCCACGTCGTCGAGGTGCATGACTTCGTTCTTGATGTAGAAGTCGAGTTCGCGGCGGAAGAACTTGCCGAGGTCCTTGTGGATGAAGTAATCGAAGGTGTTGCGGGCGACGTAGCGATTGAGATGCGCGCGCAGCTTGGAGTATTCGGCCTTGTCGCCGTCGGCTTTGACGTGCAACTTAATCAGTTCACTCACCCACGGCGCGAAGTCTCTGCCGTCTGTGGCGAGGATCCGGGCCTCGGCAATCGCCGTGAGATCCTTTTGCGCCGGCGGCTTGGTCTTGCCGGAGCGAACATCCTCGGGCCAATCGGTGAGCGTGGCGGGGCGATATTCGAATAGGATCACCAGTTCGTCCGCTTGGAGAAAGATCCCGTTGATCGATTTGAGGATGAAGACGCGATCCTTGCCCGCCGCGGCTTTGACGTTGCCGTGCTCCCCCTCGGTCACATCGGCCAAGCGGAAGTGCACGCGCATCGGATCGGCATCGTTGTCGGGCTTTAGCCGGAAGGCATAGTCGCGCAGGTATTCGCTCGTTTTGATGTAGTACTGGTCGGCGTTGGCCCAGTGGAGTTTGACCTCTTCGCCGGCATACGGGATGGCGTAGACGCCCTCCTTGTAGATGCGCTTGCTGGAGAAGTCGCCGTCCGAGTAATAGCGCCGGAAGAAGCTGTAGAGATGGTCGTAGACTTCGCTTTCGAGCGAGGCAATATCCACGGAGTCTGTCTTGAGCTTGGCGCGGAGTTCCTTGACCTTCTTCGTCGTCTCGGGATCGACGTCCAATCCCCTGGCCGCTTCGATGGCCTTGGCCAAATCCGATTCCACACCCGCTTTGTCCGAAGACTTGTATTGGCCGAACTCCGCCTTCACTTGCGGGAGCAAGTCTTTGTCGAGGAACGAAGTCACCTCCGCAGCCTTGGCGTGCATAATGCGATAGAGGCCGAAGTCGAGATCGGGCTGATCGAGCTGAAACAGCTCCCGGAGGAGGGTTTTCAGCTTTTCGAATTTCGCGGTCACGCGGCTAGACTCCGGTGGCTTCGTCCTTCATCGGTTCGATCAGTTGCCGCAGGTGGGCGCAACGCCGTTGCAATTTCTTTTCAGCGCGGAACTGGATCTGCCGAATCCGTTCTCTCGTTACATTCTCTTCTTCGCCGAGTTCGCGCAGGTTCATGGTGCGACCGCCGAAAAGGCCGTAACGCTTCTCGATGATCGACCGGTCACGATGTTTGAGGACTCGCAGCGCCTCACGGCAGATGTCTGTCCAGTTCGGAGTTTCATCGATCTCTTCATCGGAAATGCAGGGATGCTCGGCCTCGTCGATAAAATGAGTAGGTCGAATGACCACCACGGCATGGAGCCGGACGATCCGAGTGTACAAACCAGAGTTTGCTTGCCACCAGCGATCCACGACCGCCGCCTCGTCCCCCGGCTCCCGGCACCTCCGAAGTTCGCGGCGAAATCGCAGATAATCCGAAAAGAGTAACGGTGGCACGCGGAGTGGCAACACGTTGTACACCAAAAACCGCTGAACGGACTGGTATATCCATTGCCAGGCGTAGGTCGAGAACGAGTTGAGCCGTTCGACCTCGAATTTCTCGATGGCCCGTTTCAGCCCGATGCACCCTTCCTGAATGGCGTCCGACAGAAGGTGCTCGGGAATCCGGAAGCAGTTGACGACCGAGAGCGTGAGCCGGGCGTGATGCATCCAGACAGCGTTCCTCGCGTTGATGTCACCTTGCTGAGCACATTGGATCAGCCGCATTTCGACGAGATAGTCCCAAGCTTCCGAGCGCGGATAGCTGATAAAATCGTCGGGGTTCCGCGTTCCCCAGTGATTCGTGCGCTTGCCGTCGGAGTAAGAGGTGCGTCCGGGCTGTGTCCCGTCGGCTCGGTCGAGCGGCTCGTCCGGATCGGGGGATCGTTCGAGTGAGCGCTGCATCAGACGACCTCCCACCGGATTGTGAAGAGGATCTCTTGCTCGGTCCGCTGCACCAGTCGTTTTTCCAGCGTCGTGATGAGCGAATCCCGCTTCTCGATGATCTCGTCTTCCGTCTTGAAGATTTCCTGCCGTTGGCGCCGTTTGACTTTTTCGAGCCGGGCGATCTCTCCTTGGGTTTTGTGCTGTTCTTCCAGCGTCGTCGCTTGCCGGGCCTCGCGGCCGAGTGCTTTGATTTTCTCTTTCGTGTCATTGAGGGCCTTCTCGGCGGCGAGCAGCATGTCGTCCGCCCACGATTCGAGCTTTTCGCGAGCTTGTTGGAAGTGCTTACTGTTCGTTTCGAGCGACCGGCTGATCGTGGCTTCGGCGTGCCGCTGCGCCTCCGCCGCGAGGCGGGTCGAATTTGCATCGCTGGCCGTCAGTTCGTGTTCGAGCCGTCCTCCGCAGAGGAAAAGCTTTTCCATGGTTTCTTGGTCGAGGGTGCGACCCTCGTCGTCGAATCCGGAAAACAGCAGGTACTCTTCGGGTTCGTAGGTATCGACCACGAGCCGAGTCAGCTCCAGAAAGCCGCCTTTGCCCCGTAACTTCTCCACCATGTGGAGGCGCTTGGGATTGTGCGATACGTCGAAGACGAGTCGCGCCGGCGGTGTGTCGAGAGCTTTGGCCCGTTCGACGACGAATTCGCCGAGCGGGTGCGAGAGTCGGTACAGGAACGTACCGCGATCATCGTCGGCGGGGGCGCCCGTCTTCGGCTGCGATTTGGAAATCAAATGGTAGCGACCGATTACGACGCCATCGAGCGGGGGCTCTTGGAGATCGAAAGCGAGCGACGGTTCATCGAATGTGGCGCGGCCGTCGAGGATGAATCGCGTCACGTCCCAAAATCGCTTGCCGACGCGGTCGAGCTGCGCTTGGGTATCGGACAAACTCAATCGCAATCGCTGGTGCACGTCGTCGTCGAAGTGTTCGAACAGGGTCCGGCGGGTGGAGTCGAGTCGGGCGCGGATTTGTTCGTCCATCTCCGCTTGGAGCCGGCGGAAGGCCGCGTCGATCTCGCCCGGCGTTCGACATTCCTGATAAATCGCCAGGATTCGCTTTTCGAAGTCGACGCCGGATTCGATCGAACCGAGAACTTCGTCCGAGGCGCCGAAGACGCCGTTGAACAACTTGAACTTTTCGGACAGCAGTTCGAGGACACGCTGGTCGGCGGCGTTGCGCTCGTTGAGGAAGTTGATGACGACGACGTCGTGCTTCTGGCCGTACCGGTGGCAGCGGCCGATCCGCTGTTCGATCCGCTGCGGGTTCCACGGCAGGTCGTAATTCACGACGAGGGAACAGAACTGCAAGTTGATCCCCTCGGCCGCCGCTTCCGTGGCCACGAGGATCGTGGCAGAGTCACGGAAATGCTCGATAAGTGCGGTCCGCATGTCGACGCCACGGGAGCCGGAGGATCGGCCCGACTCGGCGTTGGCGTCGGCCCAGCGACCGTAGATCGCCGAGCTTTCGGGCCCGGCATTGGTCCCGTTGAACAGCACGACTTGGCCGCGGTATCCGTGGTCTTCGAGGTAGGTCTTCAAATACTCTTGGGTGCGCCGGGATTCGGTAAAGATCAGCGCCTTTTTCCCGGCTCCGGTCCCCGCCAAAGTTTCGAAGCCGACATCGAGCGCTCTCAAAAGAGTCTCGGTTTTTGTGTCGATGCCGATGCCGCGGGCTTTGTCGGCAAGGCTCGTGAGCAATTCGATTTCCTCCCGCAACCGCGTGCGATCAATCGGTTTCACCTCTTCTTCCCCTGGTTCGTCGTCGTCCGCCAGAATCTCGTCGAGGAGCTCGCCGTCGATCTCTTCGGCCTCTAGCAGTTGTTCCGCGAATTCGGGGTCGCTGCGGGTTTGGTCATCCCGAAGGAACTCGAGCCGGACGCGGAGGGTGTCCAAGGTGGCCGCGATGGCGAGCGACGAAGATGCGAGCAGTTTGCGGAGGATCAAAGCCGTCAGATGCCGTTGGCGTTGCGGCAGCGCGTAACTGTCCTCGCGCTGCAGAAACGCCGAGATGGCTTCGTAGAGCGAGTGCTCGTCATCCGTCGGGCTGAACGGGCGGGTAATGGGGCGGCGTTCGGTGTAGCGAATGTACTCGGTGACTTGGTTCCGGAGCGTTCGTTTGCAGAAGGTGGCCAGACGGTTCCTCAGCGCTGCGAGGTCGCTCCCGGCGCTGGCGTACTGCGCCCGAAACGAATTCACATCGCCGAAAAGGTGTTCGTCGATCAGAGTCGAAAGACCGTAGAGTTCAAGAAGGGAGTTTTGGAGCGGGGTCGCCGTGAGAAGCAACTTGCGGCAACCTTCGGTGGCCCATCGAATCCCTTGGCCGATCCGGTTATTGGGCCGGTAAGCGTTCCGCAGCTTGTGGGCTTCGTCGATGACCACCAAATCCCAAGCTATCGTTTTCAGTTCGTCACGAATGGCATTGGCGTAGTGGAAGGATACGATCAGAACGGCTTTCTCCGCGAGCGGGTAGCGCCCGTCCCGTTGCATCTCTCGGAAAGCCTTCGCGTCCAGCACCAGCGAGGGCAAGTTGAATTTCTCTTCCAACTCCAAAGCCCACTGTTTGCGAATCGACGCCGGGCCGATGACGAGCAACCGCCGCTTCCGTTCTGCCCAATTCTGGCAAAGGACGATCCCCGCTTCGATGGTTTTCCCCAAACCGACTTCGTCGGCGAGAATCACCCCCTTTGAAAGTGGCGACTGCAGGGCGAAGAGTGCGGCCTCGATCTGGTGCGGGTTGAGGTCGACGGAGGCGTCGAACAACGACATGGACAGCCGATCCAGCCCCGCGGAGCCGCGTCGGGTCAAGTCGTGGGCGAAGTACTTCGCGTGGTGGGGAGTGGTGTTCATGGAAGCTGTTGAATCGCTGGGAGATCAAATTCCTGAAGGCGTCAGAGTGTAGCGAGCTTTTCTCAACGCAGAGGATACGCTAGAGAGTGGACGGGAGCGAATAGAAAAGGAGGACGACCCTTACTCGGAGTTAGCTGAGCGATTGGTACGTCGAAAAAGGGCCGGCTCGAGAGAAACCGAATCACGGATGAGCCAAACCATCGCCATCTACTTCGTCGTCGTCTCGGTACTGAGTCTGGCTTCCTACGTGACCTATGGGCTCGCCAAGCGTCGCGCCATCCGCGGCGATCGGCGAGTACCGGAAGTAACACTGCACTTTTTGACATTCTTGGGCGGATGGCCTGGTGCTCTCCTCGCGCAGCGCCACCTCCGCCACAAGACCAAGAAAACGCCCTTCTTGATTCTGTTTTGGTTTCTACTGGTCTCCCACGTCGTCTTAGAACCTGTCCAAGAACTACTCCGTGACTTTAGGGCGTGGGCGGATTGTGTAGTTCCATTGCGGGCAAACGTCCGGGCGGGTCAGCTGAATCGCTTGGAACTCGGCTTTCGAAACTTTCAGGCCCGTTTGATAGGTTTGATCGAAGTGAACCGCGGTGACTTTCAGGCCGGTCTCGGTTGTGGTGCGGCGAAGGAAGCCGATCAGAATGAGCAGCGTACTCAGCACGTGACCGGCCCACGTGGCGCTGATCTGACTGAAGAGTCGGTGCTCGATCGGGTTCCACTTCGAGCTTCCCGGCGGGTAGTGGCAGACCGAGATCTCC
>JBBRUN010000359.1:0-5992 GCA_038247765.1 Gemmatales bacterium
CTGCCGATCCGGGCCACCCTTTTTAATGCATTCGGCCAGGTGTCGGAACTCCTCGTCGTCGCCGTTGAACAGGTCGATTTCGACCCGCATCGTGCGGTCCGCGTTCTGCACCGTCGGCGCGAACCGGGTCACCGCGGCGGCGATCGACACGCCGGGTAGGTCGTCGATCGTCACGATCGCCGGTGTGTCCAGTGCCACCGACGGGGCAATGGCATCCGGAAACTTCGCGGTCACCGAGACCACATCCACTTTGGCGACCGAGATCAGCGCCTCGCTCGTCCCCGTCGTCGCGTTCTGCACGAACGATCCCGGATCGACCGTCCGCCGGACGACGACCCCGTCGAACGGGGCCACGATCTTGGCATAATCGGCCACCGCCTTCGCCCGGTCGAGATCCTTGCGGGCCACTTCCACCTGGGCCTTCTTCAAGTCTATATCGGCTGCCGCAGCCTCGATCTTGGACTCCGATTCGGCAAAATCCGCACGGGCGCGTTCCACGTTCGCTTTGGTGGAGGTCACGACCGCTTCGCTCGAAAGGTAATCGCGCTCCTCTTCCTCGACGACGCTGCCCACCACGGAACCCTTAGCCGCTAGATCCTGGAACCGCGCATACTTCCGCTTCTTGAGGTCACGGGTCGCGGTCGCGCCTTCCACTTCGGCCAGCCGTTGCTTGATCGTCGCGGCCGATACGTCCTTGGCCGCTTTCGCGTCTTTCAGCTTGGCGTCGGACACACGCAGTTCCTGCTGCCTCTGGAGGATCATCGCGTCCATGCGGAACACGTCCTGCTCCGATTCGGGCACGTCGATGACGACGAGGACTTCCCCCTTCTTCACTTTGTCGCCGATGTCGCGCAGAACCGATTTCACGGTGCCCGAGGCGCGGGACCGCAGGTCGGCCTGGAAGAAAGGTTCGACAGTCGCGATCTGATCGACGGTGATCGCCACCGACGATTCCCGTTTCGGTTTGACGACTTTCACGGTGACCACCGAATCGCCCGCCGGGGTGCCGACACCGGCTTTGGCATCTCTCGCATGCAACGGATTGGGAATCAACCCGGCAACGATACCCGCGACCGCCGCTGCGGCGAACGTTACCACGACGGCCACCGGGACAATCGTGCGCCAACGGTTCTTGCCGGATGTGCGGGCATGGTTAGGCCGGGTGTCCATCGTGGGCTCCTTCTTCGATTGCGGGGGTGAGGGGGACGGTTTCATCGTGATGATCCGGGTGGTGCTTGTCCCGAATCAAGAGTGTGAACAAGATCGGCACCACGAAGAGTGTGAGAGCCGTGCTCGTGATCAACCCGCCGACGACGGCGCGTGCGAGTGGCGTCAGCGATTCGCTCCCCCGGCCCAACCCGAGCGCCATCGGCAGAAGGTCGAGAAACGTGGCGAGGAACGTCATCAGGATCGGCCGGAACCGCGTTGAAGCGGCTTCGGTGACCGCTTCGTAAACCCGCTTACCCTGCTTCCGCAATTGGTTCGCGTAATCGATCAGCAACACCCCCTGCGAGACGATGATTCCGACGAGGAAGATGACCCCCATCTCGGACTGCACGTTGAGTGTCGTCTTCGTGGCCCAGAGCATCGTCAACACGCCGATGAGCCCCAACGGCACGGCCGCCATGATGATCGTCGGCATGACGAACGACCGCATAAGCGGCACCATGAGCAGGTAGACCAGCACCGACGCGAGGCCCAAGCCGATCCCGAGGCTTTCGAACGACTCCGTCATCCGGGCGTACTCCCCTTTCATCTCGACTTTCATCCCCTTCGGCACTTCGATCGGTTTGAGCTTCTTTTCGATATCCGAAGCGACGCTGCCGATATCGCGGTTCTCGGTGTTGACGAGCACGTCCACGATCCGCTTCAGGCCGACGTGGTTGAACTCCACCGGCTGCGTCGATTCCCGCACGGTCACGAGTGAACTGAGCCGCACCGGCGTTTTCTGATTCGTGCCCGTGGCGAACATGTTCTTGAGGTCGTTGATCCGGAACGACGGGTCGTCTGGGTACTGCACGGCGATGAAGTATTGGTTGCCACTCTTCGGATCGATCCAGAAGTTCCGCGTCAGCGCGATACTGGAATTCATCGCCGTCACGACCTGCATGACGACATCGCGCGCCGACAGTCCAATAGCGGCCGCACCGCCGCGGTCGATCTCGATGACAAGGTACGGGGCATCGTTGCGCTGCAAGACGCGCACGTCGGCCGCCCCAGGTACGCTCTTCACCGCGTTTCGCACTTGCTGAGCCAGTTCGAGCTTCTGTTCAGGAGTGCCGCCGGTGATCTGGATGTCGATGGGCGACGACGCTCCGAAGTTCAGCGCGGCCGAAACCATCCCCCCGGTATCGAAGCTGAATTCGAGATCCGCAAAGTCGGGGTTGTCCGCGAATTTCTTCCGGAGCAGTACCGCGTACTCCTGCGCCGACTTGGTCCGATCCGGAATCAGTTGGAGCCGGATAACCGTATCTTGCTGCCCCGCATTCTGCGAGTAAGCTGCGCTCCAGTCGTTGTTGAGCCCGATTTCGGATACGACCATCTGCAATTCGTGCGGAGGGATCGCCTCGGCGATGGCCTTCTCGACATCGACGATTCGGCGCTCGGTCGCGTCGAGCCGCAGGTTCGACGGGGCCCGAACTTGGATGGTGATCTGCCCCGCGTCCACGGCGGGAAAGAACTCTTGGCCGATGAACTTGAGCAACCCGAGTGAACCGACAAAGAGCAGGGCGATCAGTCCGAGGACCAAGAAACGACGGCCGAGCGCCCAGGCCAGCATACCCGAATAGACCCGGGTCATTCGGGTCAAGAATCCGTCGATCCGGGCGTAAATGCTGCCGAAAAAGCCGAGCGGTTCCGGCTCGCGATGATGTTCGCGGCGGTGCTCACCTTCGTGCCCGTGGCTGTGCTGCCCGTGGCCCCGCAGCATCTTGGAGCAGAGCGCCGGTACGAAGGTCCAACTGAGGATGAATGAAAAGAGCATCGCGAATCCGACGGCGAGCGTGAGTGGCTTGAAGAGGAACCCGCCGACTCCCGGCGTGAGCGCCACCGGACACAGCACAATGATCAGCGCGAGTGTGGCGACTACCACGGGCATCGTCAGTTCGCTCGTCGCGTCGAGCGACGCCTGGAACGCCGACTTGCCCATGCCCATGTGCCGGTGGATATTTTCTAGTACGACGATGACGTTGTCCACGAGCGGCCCGATGGCGAGGAACAGGCCGCCGAGTGTCATCACGTTGATAGTGTTACCCGTCGCTTTCAACCCAATAATGGCCCCGAGGATCGACAGCGGCAGCGCCAGTGTGGCAATGACCGTCATGCGCCAGTTCCCGAGGAAGACGAGGATCATGATCGAAACGAGGATGGCCCCGATGATCCCTTCGTGGACGAGGCTGTCGATGGCTACCCGTACGTACTCGGTCTGGTCGATCACAAAGTCGAGTTTCGTACCTTCGGGCAGTTCGCTCTCCATCTCCGGGATGGCATCCTTCACCCCCTCGGCGACCTTGAGGCTGCTCGCCCCCTGCTGGCGATAAATTGGGACGAACACCTGCTGCCGGCCATTCACCCGCACTCGCGATTTCTGGATCACGGCGTCGTCGAGGGTCACCGAAACGTCCCGCAGCAGGATGTGGCGATCCGGCTCAAACACGATGGGGATGTCGCCGATGTCTTCGACCGTGCGGGCCATAGCGTTCGTGTCGAGGGCGATCTGGTTGTCGCCGATGTACGCCGTGCCGGGCGACACCATGAGGTTACCCTGATCGAGCGCCTTCACGACGTCGACGGGGGACAGGTTGCGGGCCTCCAGTTTTTGGTGGTCGAGGTAAACCATGATGCGGCGATCCTTGCCGCCGACGACGACCGGGGCGACGCAACCGCGCACCCCACCGAGGCGGTTGCGGACTTCGACGCGGGCCAAGTCCTTCACCGCCTGCTCAGACATGTTCGGGTTGCTCACCGTGAGCACGCCGAGCGGAATCGTGCCCGTCGGGTCGAACGGAAGCGAGACCGGTGGAAGGGTGTTAGTCGGCAGATACGGCATGGCCGCGCCCGTGAGGGAGTTCGTCTGCGTGAGGGCGGTGCTCGGGTCGATGTCGTCCTGGAAGTAGAGCTTGACGACGCTGACGCCGGAGACGGATCGGGATTCGACGCTGGCAACGCCGGGGGCTTGGTTGACCCAGCGCTCGACGCGGTCGGTGATGGTGCGCTCCATCGAGCGCGCCGGCATCCCGTTGTAGAACGTCAGCACTTGGACGGCTGGGGACTTGAACTGCGGCAGGATGTCCACGGGGATCGATAGGAGGGCGACGCTGCCGAGGATGGCGATGAACAGTGCGAGGACGATGACACCGTACACGTTCCCGAGTGCGATTCGGATCAAACCCATGTCGGCCACTCCGCCCGGTGTAACTGGTGCAACGCCCGGTTCCCGGTTTTGCGGCGGGCCTCCCCTTCCTCTCCGGGAACTCTCTCCCGTTCAGTCTATTTCAATCCCGGCGTCGGGCGACAGGCCCGTTCCGTTTCTGGTGCGTCGAGCACCGGCTCGGTACTTCAATTGGTTTGGGAGCGCTTTCAGGCCCCTCAGTGGCGACACGGCACTGTCAGCGACAGGTGCCGCAATCAAGTTATTTACTTTCCGACGGAGGTGGGGGAACCCCGTCGGAATCACCAAGTCGGTGTCACTCCGCCACGACCGGGTTCTTCAGAATCCCGATCCCTTGGATTTCCACTTCCACTACATCGCCGGCCTTCAACAAGATCGGCGTCGGTTTACGCGAGATGCCGACGCCCGGCGGCGTGCCGGTGAAGATCAAGTCGCCCGGTTCCAGCGTGTAAACCTGCGTGATGAACGCCAGCATCTGCGGCACGCCGAAGATGAATTCCTTCGTGCTACTGTTCTGCATCGTCGTACCGTTCAGCCGCAGTTGTATTTGGAGATTGTGCGGATCGAGGCCTTCATCGGTTGTCACGATCACCGGGCCGACGGGGGCGAAGGTGTCGAAGTCTTTGCCGATCATCCACTGCTTCTCTTCGCCGCGGAACTGCCAATCGCGCGCGCTGACATCGTGGCCGACGGTGTACCCGCCGACGTAGTCGAACGCCGAGGCGTCGGCCGGGACGTGCTTGGCCCGCTTGCCGATGACGATAACGAGCTCCGCTTCGTAATCGACTTTCTGAGACACCTTCGGCAGCACGATAGCGTCCCCTTGGCCGATCAGGGTGTTGGGGTACTTGCCGAAGATCACCGGTTCCGACGGGATCGCTTTGCCACCTTCGATGGCATGATCGCGGTAGTTCAGCCCGACGCAAAGGATCTTGGACGGGTTTGTCACCGGCGGCAGAATTTTCACGGAGTTCGCGGCGTACTTGACGGCCGTCGGCGACTCCGACGCTTCCTTGGCGGCTTGTTTTACGGTCTTCGAAGCCGCGAGCAGGTCTTTCATGCACACGGGGAGTCCGCGGTCCGTGGCGTGCAGATCGATGAAGAAATCACCCACTTGTGCGGCGGCGCATTTTCCATGGGGGGTCGAGATCGTAGCGAGGCGCATGGTGTAGGATCCGGAGAGGCAGGACAACAATCGGCTTATTGAATGAGTTCGACCGCCCGAGGGCCAGACCCCGCGGCGTGAACCTCGGAAGTCCGGCCGCCTCTCTGAAAGGCACACCGAGCTTGCGACTCCACTTGTCGTCGGCCGTCGGGGCATTATAAATGGAAGACTACCCATTCCCCGGTAGCTCAGTGGTAGAGCAGTCGACTGTTAATCGACTGGTCGTAGGTTCGAATCCTACCCGGGGAGCTTTTCTTGACGAGGGCTGCGTTTGCGACCGCCTGGCGCCTTCGGCGCTTCTCCAGTTTCCGTCTCAAAGGCAAGCAGGTCAAAGGGTTGGCGATACTCGACTTTCAGAATTCCGTTTGCCCAAGTGCAGTTCGAGAGTACGAAATCGAGCAGTCGCCGCTGTTCGTTCGGAATCTGCATTTTGAACA
>JBBRUN010000360.1:0-5989 GCA_038247765.1 Gemmatales bacterium
GACCGATGAACCGATCAAACTCCGGGAGAAACGACTTCAGGGTCTGGGCATCCATGCCGGGTCTCCGGAACCAGTGAGGGGCCTAGAGTTTGGAACAGATGACGCCAGATGGGAAGCCCAATCCTAGCGCTGTAGGTCTAGGCGCGCACCGTCATCGACGAGCAACTCCGCTGGGAGCACGCGGTGAAGTTCGCCAAGCTGACGGAGCGGTCATCCCTGATCGAGGATCAGGTCGATCACCTCATCGTCGGCTTGCGCGACAATCCCGATCCGAAGCAGGTGGACACCTTCACCGAGAAGCGCGGCGTCCGCATCTACCGCCACGACGCTAAGGCCAAGAAGTGGGAGCGGCACATCCTCGAAGACGGCGGCGTCGCCGTCGAAGACCTCGCGGTCGCCGACTTGGACGGCGACGGCAATCCCGACATTACCGCCGTCGGCCGGGCCACGGGGAACTGCCGGATCTACTGGAACAAGGGTGTGGCGAAGTGACTTTCGGCGGCTCGGCTCCTGAGAGCCGGACCGCAGCACCCGATGCGCCTACTTCTTCGTCGGTTCCTTCGCTTTGACCTTGGCCATATCGAGCGTGAACGACTTGTTGCTCGAACTCACATCCCACACTTCACCGGAGTCCATCGGAACGGGTGGAATCAGAGACCAAAACCTTAGCGTCTAGCACATTGGCGGCAACGCACACGATTGGATACGACTCACTCGCGCACCGGTTTCAGCTTTTCGAGTTCTTGTACCGGCCGCGTGTCGCCTGGGCGGAGCTGGCGCGCCGTGTTTAGACTCGCCTCGGCCCCAGCGCGGTCGCCCGACGCTGCGAGCACCTGTCCGAGTGTCAAGTGCGTGGTGAATTCCCCCGGCCGGATCGCCAGCGCTTTGCGGAGCGGGCCGATCGCCTCTTTCGGCTCGCCGAGGTTTTTGAGAGACAGCCCCCAAAACAGGTACGCCAGCGCGTGGTCGGGCTTCAACTCCGTCGCGAGTTTGGCCGAAGCGATGACCTCGCGGAATTGATTCGCCGCGTCGGCCGACGTCGGATCCCGAACCCACTCTTTCTCGGCCCGGGTGTAGAGTACCAAGGCCAACGTATACCGCGCGTTCGAGTCTGTGGTGTCGAGTTCGACCGCCTCGCGGAGCAGATTGACGGCGGAGTCGTAGTCTCGCAGCCGAGCGCGGTTCACCCCCGCTCCGGTCAGCGCTTTGCAGGTTCGGGTCTGCGACGCTTGCGTCATGTACGCCTCGGCCGCTTCCGCATACTTGCCGTCGCGCTCCAGAACACCGATGCGACGGTCAAGTCCACGGGCACCGACTTGAAGGGTCACGACCCGGTCAAGAAATGGGTCCGGCCACGGGGGATCCGCCTCCAGCCCATTCGCCTCGGCCTCCAACTGTTTCGACGCCGGAACATCGCCGCGCGCCCGCGCCAGCAAGGCGAGTTGTGCACTGGCCTGCTTGCGGCAGGAGGGGTGTGCCCGGACCAACTCGAACTGCTTCGTCGCAGTGGCCTCGTCGCCTCGTGCGAGGGCGACCAACCCCAGGCCGAATTGAGGGCGAGCGCGGTCCTGTGCGCCCAGTTCTTGCTCGAAGAGTGCCGCGGCGCGGTCGACCTCACCTCGCTCCAACAGTGCATCCGCGAGCTGGAGCGTGATCGCTTGGCGGAATTTGGGTTTCCCCCGCGC
Organism: Gemmatales bacterium; assembly: GCA_038247765.1. Classification (GTDB taxonomy): domain Bacteria; phylum Planctomycetota; class Planctomycetia; order Gemmatales; family Gemmataceae; genus JALHQU01. Next base: position 1,686 of record JBBRUN010000360.1, read on the forward strand.
GGCCTCGGCGGCCGCGGTCAACAAGCCGACCGCATTGGGTGGGTCGCGTTTTTGAGCGATCAATCCGCGGGCGTAGGGCCAACGCGGATCCGTCGGGTCCAATTTCGCCGCCTCGGAAAAACAGAAATCGGCTTCGCGGTCAAAAAGGTTGGCCAGCAGTACGGTGCCGTATTCGCCCCACGCCTCCCCCGACCGCGGCGCGACGATCAACTTCGCCCGCGCCTCAGTCACAGCCGCACGCACCTCCGAGTCGGTGATGTCCGGTGGCAGCGGTGGTTCCGGGGTCGGGGGCTTCCTCGTCCACCACCACACGGCGACGGCGGCGAGAAAAAGTAGGGCACATCCCGTCCCGCGTCGCACCCACTTGACGCGGGGGGGAATGCTCCGCGAGGGGGGCGAGAGCGGGGCCGGAGTCGGAGGCGGATCAGGGGACGGCGATTCGGAGGGAGGGAGGTGGGCTCTCACGGCGTCTTGCCCTTGCCGCGATTGAGGACGAGAGCGAGGTTCGCCGGTCCGCCGGGGAACGCCTCGGTCTTATTCACTGCGCCGTCCGGCCAAGTGATGCGGATCCACTCCACTGCGTCGGCGCTGCCTAGGCCGAAATGCGCGACGGGGGAGCCGCTGCACAGATAGCTCTCGGCTTGGTTGGCAATGCGGACGAACTCCTTACCACCGGCCCGCACTCGGATTTCGGCTCCGCATGAGGCGCGTCCGAGCTGCGGATCGTACGCCCGGACCGTCAGCCAGTTGCCGCGACTCGGTGCGACGTTTCTGAACAGACGCGCCGGACCGCCGATCGCCGTGACGAGTAGGTCGGGCGCGCCGTCGTTGTCGAAATCGGCACACACCAATCCGCGGCCGACGTTCCAGTAGTCGCACAACACCCCATTGTCCGGCGACGCATCCTTGAACTTGCCGGTCCCGTCGTTGACGAAGAGCTGGTTCTTCTCCGCATACGTCTCCCAGAAACCCAAGTCGGTGTTCTTCGCTTGGCCGCCGCTGGAGACCTTGCCGTTGGTCACCGCGATGTCCAGCGCGCCGTCGTTGTTGAAATCTGCCATCAGAGTACCGAAGCCGGTGCCGCGCCACCGGGTCGCCATCAATCCGGCCGCAGCGGTGCGATCGCGGAATTGTCCGCGCGGCCCTTGCCGCCAAAGGTTGTTCGTCTCGCTGCCGAGGTGGGTGACGTACAGGTCGAGAAGTCCATCGCCATCGACGTCGCCTACCGCGATCCCCATCCCCGCATAAGCCTGCCCGATCACGTTTAAGGCGGCTCCGCGGGACAATCCCTCTTCGGCGAAGCTGCCGTCCTTCTGATTCATCCAGAGCCGGTTCGGCTGGCCGTCGTTGGAGACGAAGATGTCCGGCCACCCGTCGCCGTCGAAATCGGCGGCGGTGACCCCCAACCCCGGGCCGCGCACCTTGCCGATCCCGGATGCGAGGCTGGTGTCCTCGAACTGCTGCACCTGCGTTGCACCACTCGGCGCCGCGCGGGGTCGGCCAAGGTTGCGGAACAACTTGCTCGCGGTGCCGCTGAAGGAGTTCGGGCCGCAATAGTTTTGAACGCCTTCGGGCGACTTGCAATCCACCTTGCTATCGTAGTCCACATAGTTGACGACGATGAGGTCGAGCCAGCCGTCGCGGTCGTAATCGAAGAATGCCGCCGACATTCCCCAGGAGAGATTCGCCAACCCCGACCCCGCGGTCGCGTCGCCGAACCGGCCACCGCCGAGATTGAGGAACAATTTCAGCACTCCGAAACCGGTTACCAGCAGATCGGGCTTGCCGTCGTTATTGACGTCCCCAACTGCGACGCCGTGGCAGTGGGCCGCTAAATCGAGCCCGGATCCGGCTGTCACGTCTTGGAAGCGACCGGGAGCGGTCTGGCGGAACAATCGGTTGGTACTGAGGGATCCGGGTCCGGCACTGTTGAGGAGGTAGATGTCGAGCAAGCCGTCGCCGTCGCAGTCAAAGGCCGCCGCCCCCGTGCCCACCGACTGCGGCATGAAGTAGCTTCCGGTGGGGCCGGGGTCGGGGGTGAAACCCAAGCCCCAAGCGTCGGTCACATCTTCGAACCAGCCTGGGTGCGGTTTTACCCCTTGTTCGGTGGAAACGTCCGTAGCCACGGTCGGCCAATAACAGTAGGCGGCGACCGCGCCAGACACAACGACCATCGCCACCGCACCGATGGAGATCCCTAACCTCCGAGAGCTTGGACTGGCTTGCGTCATCGACAATCTCCGAGGCCGGCCGGACGGTTCGAATTGACCCCGCAAAAAATGCGACCCGCGTCATTTTTTCGTAATTGTGCTCTTGGCGAGGTCGATGGTGATGGTGTTCGCGCCTCCGGCTGTGACCTCGTAACTCAACTTCGTCATGGTTTCGTCGAACTGCTTGTTGATCCCGTCGTTGATTTGCCGCACCCTTGCCTCGCTGCCGAGCGTACCTTGGTAGGGAATGATCGAGACCGTGATCTTGTATTTGCCGGGCAAGACACCCGTGGTTTCGGAAGTGTCGGCGACGAAGGAAAGGTCGTCCGCGTTGAATTTACAAGTAGCGGCCCGGGTCACATCGCCACCATCCGGGACGAACGTGATATTAACCGAATCATCCTTCTGGAGCTTCATATCTTTGGGCAGCACCAGCTTGCCGGAGAGCGGTGTGCCCTTGCCGGGCCCGCCGCAACCAGTCGAAAGGACGAAAATCAAGAACGCGGCCACCGCGAGCAAGCGGCGAGGAAGGAAAATCATAGTTGGGTCGCGGAAAAGGATTGGGCGCCTCGTGTGCGCCCGAGGGAGAGTGGGAAAATCAATGCGAGTCGGCCATAACGAGGCCGACACGCATCAGGCGGGCGATCAATCCAAGTTGAAAGGGGTGGCGTTGCGGTAGTCCATCGCGGCCTGCAAAGGGGCCGTGCCGGAAGCCGAGTATCGGATGCTTCGCACGCTGCCATCGTGCATCACGAAGAGCGCACCGCCGTCGTGCGCTGCGCCCCACATGTTACCTTGACCTTGGGTCCTGACGTCTTTGATGAGCCTGTTGCCGTCCCGCTGAGTGCCGCCGTAGCCGCCGGAGTAGATCACTTCTTCCCAGTTGCTGCCGTGGTTGCGCTGGTATTCGTTGGGATTGAGGTAGCCTTCGCCGACGAAGACCGTGTTGCTCGTTCCGTTAGAGTTGGAGATCACAGACATTGTGATGACGAGGCCATTACTCGCGGGGCCACCGTTGCTCGAACTGCCGATGCCAGTGGCGTTCTGCTTATAGTCGGTGAAAGGGCCGTTGAAGCCCGGCGCGCCGCCGATGTTGTTGGCTCCGGCCGTCGAGACCGGGAGACGGCTCCGACTCGGGCAGAGGAAAGTCTTGATGGGAACCGCGAGAGGGATAGTGGCGGGGACGGTGGAGACGGCTGCACTCACCTGCGTGAACAGGGTGCCCTGCTCGATATGGGGGAGAATGTGGAACGCCCAGCACCAGTCGCGCGTGTCGTAGGTGCTACCGCCAACGCTTCTGTTGGAGCCGGGTAAGAGGATGCGACCGAACGTATCGTGGTAGTTGTGGCTACCGATACCGATTTGTTTCAGGTTGTTGCTGCAGCTCATGCGGGCGGCCGCTTCACGCACTTTCTGGACGGCCGGTAGCAGGAGACCGATGAGAATCGCGATGATCGCGATCACGACGAGCAGTTCGATGAGTGTGAAGCCTTTGTTGCGACTTCGCAGGCCTGGGAGAGCCATGAGACACCTCGGGAAACGGATGAGAAGGGAAGAACGGTGCGTTCCCAGAACTGGGAAAGCGCTCACTCCTAAACTACCCCGGCCGATTCCCGAAGGCAATGGCGAAATGAGAAAGATGTGAAAATAATTCCCGATTCGCCGGAGCCTCCGCGCCGGCGCGAATCGTGATGCGGCGCGGACTTCGGGAACGGGCTCGCCCGGCGGATTCGGCGCGACTGCGTATTGTCGGCCCGGCCGGGGCTAGTGCCACAAGGACGATCCAAGCAATCACTGGGAAGCTAAATTACCCAAACTCACATATTCCCCTAGACGACGGCCCACAAGGTTTGACGCAACTTGCAGGAGGCGGTCACTCAGAGCGTAAAAATGGGCAGCATGGGCAATATTGCAGTGAGTCAGACTGGGTAATTTATGCCTCTTCATGAAGCCACGAATACGACTTGTGGCACTAGCAGGGTGTTGAAAAACGCTTCGTTTCCTTCGGAATCAACCCGCCTTCGCGATTCTTCCGGGGTCTCCGCTCCGATCCTTCCCCGCCTTCAACCGGCCGGGGCCAGTTTCCTCAGCCGC
>JBBRUN010000361.1:0-5977 GCA_038247765.1 Gemmatales bacterium
CGTCGGCCCACCGGTTGTTCCGCCCGTCGGCCCACCGGTTGTTCCGCCCGTCGGCCCACCGGTTGTTCCGCCCGTCGGCCCACCGGTTGTTCCGCCCGTTGTCCCGACCGTGATATCAGTCACGCCGATGCCACCGTTGCCGCCGCTCACGCCTCTTACCATCGTCCCGCGCCAGATTGATGTGAGCAAGAGGATGTTTCTGGGGTCCACCCCGACCACTACCGTGACGGCTGCTATGCCGACGGGCCGAATGGAACCGGACTACACCGCCCTGGGAAGCGTGGCAGAGGGCCGGCAGCCGACATTCATCGCCACCGCCGAGGGAGTTGGCGGCGAACTGGTGCGGGTGTTCGACCTGACCGCTGGCCAGGAGCGTTTCCGGTTCCGCCCGTTTCCTGGCAACCCCGGCGGCACGCGGGTAGCGACGGCCGACCTGACTGGCGACGGCATCCCCGACGTTGTGGCCGGGGCTGGGCCGGGCGGTGCTCCTCGGGTGATCGCCTACGACGGGAACACTGGCGAGGTGCTATTCGACTTCCTGGCGTTCGAGGCCGCCTTCACCGGCGGGGTGTATCTGGCGGCTGGCGACTTCAACGGCGACGGGCGTGCCGACATCGTGGTGACGCCGGACGCGGGCGGTGGCCCGAGGGTGCGGGTGTTCGACGGCGGCGACCCGGAGCGGATTCTGGCCGACTTCTGGGGCATCGACGACCCGGCCTTTCGGGGCGGCGTCCGGCCCGCAGTCGGGGACTTGGACGCCGACGCGGTGGCGGACTTGGTCGTTGGGGCGGGCGCGGGCGGCGGTCCGCGGGTGGCTGCCTTCAACGGCTTGTCGATCCGCGTCGCAGAGACGCCGACCAAGCTGTTCAACGACTTCTTCGCCTTCGAGAACACGCTCCGGGACGGCGTGTATCTTGCCGTCGGCGACACAGACGGCGACCGCTTCGGTGACCTGATCGTCGGGGCCGGGCCGGGCGGCGGTCCACGGGTAGTGATCTTCCCCGCCCAGACCCTGCTCAGCGGTGCCCTGGTGGTGTCCGCCAATTTCTTCGCTGGAGACATCGCTGACCGCGGCGGGGTGCCGGTGAGGGCCGTGGACGTAGACGGGGACGGCAGCATGGAGGTGCTGACCGGCGCAGGTCAGGGGTCTCTGCCGCGGGTGCGATTTACCGATCCGCGTACGGGGGCGACACGGGACGAGTTCGCCGCCGAGTACCTGGAGTTCGTGGGAGGCATCCAGGTGGGATGACGCCACCCCAGGGCGCGAGACGTGACCGGCCGGCAAGGAGGCCCCAAGCGAAACCGCGACAGAGAGAGGGAGCTGGACTCACAAGAGGAGCCGGGCGGGGGTAAGCCACAGTCACCGCCCCAGGAGCTGTAAGCTGAGGTCTCAAGAATTCATGGAACGCCTCAGCTTGCAGCTCCTGTCGCGTGCGGTTCGTCCGGCGAGCCATCTTGAACCAGGCGCTGAAGCTGACCTCGCGATCTTGGTCGTTTCTGAGTGAGAGTCGTTTTTCGCGGGCCGCTGAACTTGGGTGTTCGGCGGAGTCGGACGGGGCAGTTCAAGAGAACGCCGGAGTTGCGATTTCGCGGTAGTCGGCATCGGACTGGGCGGACTTTGCGGCAGTCGAAGCGATCGCCGGAGTCGGCTGGTCCGGGTGGGTTCATGAGACGCCGAACAAACTGCTGCAGGTGACGGCCTCCCGCCGTGACGGGGTGATTGCATCTGAGCAGAGTCGGCCGGTGGCAGTAAGTCGCGCAGAGGTGGAGGCGACAAAATCTTGCTGCAGGTGATTCGACGAGATGGAGTCTGGCGTTGTAGTTGATCTGGTCGGAAAGAAAACATTGAGCGTGTAGCACGGTCGTGCTATTCTCAAGAGGGGAACTACAGAAACCCTCCGAAGAAAACTCCGCCGGTTGGTGAATCGCATCGTTCGACTTGATCGCGATGCAATGCACCCTTCACGCCGACTCCGCTCCCACGAGCGACCTGATCAGGACCAATTCGATGAATGGACTTCACTTGCCACGGCTTGGTGCCGGAATCACGCGTCGCGAACTCCTCCGCGTCGGCAGCCTCGCCCCGTTGGGACTCGGCCTGCTCGATGTTCTCGGCAATCGTGCGTCTGCTGGGCCGAAGCCGCGGGCGAAGTCCGTCATTCTGCTGTTCATGTGGGGCGGTCCCAGCCATCTCGACACGTGGGATCCAAAACCCGACGCTCCGGAAGAAATCCGCGGCTCGTTTCAGTCGATCGCGACGACTGTTCCGGGCATCCGCATCGGCGAACACTTCCCCAAGCTCGCAACGCTGGCGAAGCGGTACGCGATTGTTCGCTCGATGAACCACACCGATCCTGCTCACCTTTCGCCTGTTCATCACCTGATGACAGGACGACTTGCCGCGAAGGTGAATTCCGATAGCGACGGAGCCAGTCGCTCGGATGCTCCATGCCTCGGTGCCGTGGTTCAGAAGTACCTGCCTTCAGGGAACGCGATCCCGGCCTCCGTCACGCTCCCTTGGGCGGTGTCCCACCCCGCCGCTCCAGGCGGAACCGCACCCGGTCAGAACGCGGGTTGGCTCGGTGCCGGCTTCGATCCGTTTCTCGTCAGCGGCAATCCGAACTTACCGTCGTTCGTCGTTCCCGGTTTGAAAACCGCTGCAGAAGTGCCAGCCGATCGGCTTCACGCTCGTGCCGAGTTGTCGCGATCGCTCGATCGGGGATGGGGATCTCGGACCGATGATTTCTCCGGTTTGCAAGCGAAGGCGATGGACTTGGTTCTGGCTCCGACGGTATCGCGTGCGTTCGATCTCTCGAAGGAAACACCCGCGATGCGTGACCGTTACGGTCGCCATCCGCACGGCCAGAGTTGTCTGCTGGCTCGCCGGTTGGTCGAGGCTGGCACGCGACTCGTGACTGTGAACTGGCCCGACGATGGTCAGGCGTTCTGGGACACCCACGGAAACAACTTCCCATCCCTCAAGAACCGTTTGATGCCTCCGGCGGACGCGGGATTCTCGGCACTGATCGAGGATTTGACCGACCGCGGGCTGTTCGACGAGACGCTCGTCGTCTGGGTCGGCGAGTTCGGTCGGACCCCGCGGGTGGAGAACGGTGGCCGGCAGCACTGGTCGCGATGCTATTCCGCCGTTCTGGCTGGGGGCGGCATTCGCGGCGGCGCGGTCTATGGGGCGAGTGATAAGATCGGAGCCTATCCGGCCGAGAAGCCCGTGTCGCCGTCCGACCTCACCGCGACGATCTACCATGCGTTGGGAATTGATCCGGAAGCCCCGATCACTGATCGCCTCGGCCGTGAGTTGCTGCTGACCGAAGGCAAGCCGCTGAAGGGACTCTTCTGTTAAGGGCCACCCAGTCCGTCTCGCCACCAGATGTTGGCACTTCGCGGTAGCTGATTGAAGTGTGGGGTTCTTAGCAGTTGGTACTTGAGGCGCGGTGTTCTACGCGGTTGCATTCGAGGTGTTGTTGCGGGTGAGTGTTTGGCAGCCCAAGCGAGCCGAACCAGTCACTGCAGGGGACGCCCGCTGAAGCAGCGGTCGCCGCTGAGCTTGGGTGTTCGGCGGCGGAGAGAAATCGCTGACAGTGTGTTATCAGTGGGCGCGGTCTCGGATACAAAAGGTGAGTGCAGTCGCTGTCGGCTTCCGCCGCTGAGAATGTGTGCCTTCGGTCGTGCAGTTGCCCGGCTGATGTGTTGACAGTGCATGCAGCGTCTGACCCTGAACCGGGTGCTGCAGCGGAGCCCGCGATCTCAGATACTTCCAACGTGGCGGCATCTTTCGCGGCCCGCTGAGTTTGGGTATTTTCTGGCAGAAGTATCGGCGCGGGTCGGCCTTCGGAATGACTCAGAATGTCAAAGGTTATATGACAGGACCAATCTCGAAACTCTATGCGATATTCTCGACGAAAGAGGTCGTCATCGCGGTGATCGCGATCGCGGGCATCGGCCTCCACATGATTTTGCGATTCGGCTTGGGGACGGCCGGTACCGTCTTCGGCTATCCATCCTCCAACGTTCCCCTTTTCGTAGCGTTAGCGGCCGGCATTCCCCTGTTGCTGGGTCTGGTGAGCCACCTCTTGCGTTTGGAGTTTAGTGCGGACCTACTGGCTGGCATTTCGATCGTGACATCGGTCATTCTGGGGGAATATCTCGCGGGCACCCTCGTCGTTCTCATGCTTTCCGGCGGGCAGGCACTGGAAGCGTATGCCGTCCGCCGGGCTTCGTTCGCGTTGGAGGCGCTTGCCAAGCGGTTGCCGTCTCTGGCTCATCGCAAAAAGGATTCCGCGGTTGACGATGTCCCCCTCGCTGAAGTCGCGGTCGGCGACAATCTGGTCGTCTTTCCGCACGAAACTTGCCCGGTCGATGGCGTGGTGCTCGACGGGCGGAGCACCATGAACGAATCCTACCTGACGGGTGAACCTTATCTGCTGCCCAAAGCAACGGGATCGGCGGTTCTTTCCGGGGCCATCAATGGCGACGGAGCACTGACGATTCGGGCAGAAAAAACCGCTGTCGATTCGCGCTATGCCAAGATCATGCAAGTCATGCGGGATTCCGAGCAGCGTCGCCCGCAATTGCGGCGGCTCGGCGATCAAATTGGGGCCGTGTACACGCCGCTGGCGATCGCGGTTGCCCTCGGCGCATGGGCTTTGAGCGGGGACGCCTTCCGATTTTTGGGCGTGCTGGTGGTGGCGACCCCCTGCCCGCTGCTGATTGCGATTCCGGTGGCGATTATCGGCTCCGTCTCCCTGGCGGCCCGACGAGGCATCATCATCAAAGATCCCGCCGTCCTCGAGAAGATCGACACCTGCCGGATTGCCATTTTCGACAAGACGGGCACGCTAACCTATGGGGAGCCGAAACTGACGGAGGTTTTCCCCGCCGTCGGTTTCACCAAGGACGAAACCCTCGCGGCCGTGGCGAGTCTCGAACGCTACTCGCGTCACCCGCTCGCATCCGCGATGATCGCTGCCGCTGCCGAATCGAAACTTCCCCTTCAAGAAGCTGGCGAAGTCAGCGAGCGACCGGGCGAAGGGCTGCGCGGCATCATCGGCGGTCGGACCATTCAAGTCACCAGCCGGAAGAAGTTGACCGCCCAATCCCCGGCGTTGGTGGAATTGCTTCCCGCCATCGCGGGCGGACTGGAGTGCGTCGTCCTCATCGACGGACGCTACGCGGCAACGTTCCGGTTCCGGGACGAGCCGCGGGCGGAAGGCAAATCGTTCGTCCGCCATCTGAAGCCGCAGCATGGTTTTGAGCGTGTGCTACTGGTTTCGGGGGACCGCGAAACCGAAGTGCGATACCTGGCCGAAAAAGTCGGCATCACTGAGGTCTACGCCAGCCAAAGCCCCGAACAAAAACTCAACTTGGTGAGGGAAGAAACGAAACGCGGCAACACGGTTTTCATGGGCGATGGGATCAACGATGCCCCAGCCCTGACGGCCGCGACCGTGGGGATCGCGTTCGGCCAAGGGAGCGATGTCACCGCCGAAGCCGCCGGGGCAGTCATTCTGGAAAGCTCACTCGAACGGGTGGACGAACTGCTGCACATCGGGCGACGGATGCGCTCGATCGCCCTGCAGAGCGCCGTTGGTGGGATGGCATTGAGCGTTATCGGCATGTTCGTCGCGGCTGCCGGGTATCTGCCGCCGGTCGCCGGTGCGATCACGCAAGAGGTGATTGATGTCTTGGCAGTGCTAAATGCGCTGCGAGCTTCCATGACACCGCGACTGCTTTCAGACTACGGGTCGCAGCCTGAAGTCGGTTCCAAAGACGGCCGTTGAGTTTGCAGGACGACGCCCCTGGAACTTCCCCGTCGGGTGATGATGCCTGAATGACGTTGGTTTCGCTGTGGTGCTTCTGGCAGCGCAGGCTCAATTGGTCGGCACAGTGCGGAACTTGGTAGCTTTGAAGAAACGTTGTACCAGCAGAAAACACTGTTGAACTTGCCGAGGTCGATGGC
>JBBRUN010000362.1:0-5977 GCA_038247765.1 Gemmatales bacterium
ATGGGTTTCTACATGGATTCGCTGGGAATCGTACTCGCCATCGTCATCTGGATCGGGCACGCCTGCATCTGGACGACGCTGCTCAGCGTCTTCTATTCGCAACCGTGGCCCAAGCGGTTCTTGAAACCGTGGCGGCTCTTCACCGGCGCCTTGATCGGGCTGTTCCCGCTCGCGTTGATCTTCGGCCCCCGCGCCGATGGCACGGAAACCCCGTTGGCGGTGGATCTGTATTTCGGGCTCTGCTTTCTTTTCGGCGCGGCCGTTTTCCCGCCGATCACGCTTTACCGGCTCTTGCACTCCCGCCCGTCATGCTTGCTTTCGGAACGCACCGAAACCATCGACCTGTGGAAACAACTCGGCCCATCCGTGCGCGGCGACGGCAAATGGAACTGGCTCACCCGGCTGCCGGGGAATTGCGTCTTCCGGGTCGATGTCACCGAGTTGTCACTGAAGTTGCCGAGGCTCCCGCCGAAGCTCGACGGTTTGTCGATCCTGCTGCTATCCGACCTGCACTTCCACGGCACGCCGTCGAAGGTTTGGTTCGAAGCCATCATCGACCGCCTGCTGCAATTCCCGAAGCCCGACATCGTCGTTCTCGCCGGGGACTACGTCGATACCGACACCCACCGCGATTGGATCGCCCCGATTCTCGGACGGTTGCAGTGGAACGACATCGGTGTGGCGATATTGGGTAATCACGATGCCTACCACGAACCGGAACGAGTGCGGCAAGAATTGGCGAAGGCCGGGTACGCGGTTCTCGGCGATCAATCGCGCGAGGTCGCGATCCGCGGGGAACGCTGCCTCTTCACGGGCAACGAAGCCCCCTGGTTCCCGGCGCCGACGGCCATCCCCGACGGCGGCTTCCGTATCTGCGTCAGTCATTCGCCCGACCAATTCCGCTGGGCGCAGTCGCAGGGCGTCGACCTGATCCTCGCAGGGCACGTCCACGGCGGGCAAATCCGCGTGCCCGTGATCGGGTCGATCTTCGTCCCGAGTTTCTACGGTCGCCGGTACGACAGGGGCGTATTCGAGAACAACGGCACGGTCATGGTCGTCGGCCGGGGATTGAGCGGGAAGGAGCCATTGCGATTCCGCTGCCATCCCCAAGTGATCCGGATTGTCTTGCGGAGCGTGTGATGGTTCGCTCTGGCTGACGTTCCGTCCAATCCGTAAACTCCCGATGGCACAGTGGACACAGCCACCGAGGACACGCGGGATGAAACGGGCATTGATCACGGGCATCACGGGGCAGGACGGCAGCTACTTGGCGGAATTGCTGCTCGAAAAAGGCTACGAAGTCCACGGCATGGTCCGCCGGGCGAGCACCGAGAACTTCGAGCGCATCAACCACATCGCCGACCGGATCCACCTCCACCAAGCCGACTTGCTCGACCAGTTGTCGATCGTCGATGTGATGAAGGCCTCCGATCCGACCGAAGTCTACAACCTCGCGGCGCAGAGTTTCGTGCCGACGAGTTGGAAGCAACCCGTTCTCACGGGCGAGTTCACGTCCATCGGCGTGACGCGGATGCTCGAAGCGATCCGCCTGCTCGGCAAAGATTCGATCCGTTTCTACCAAGCGTCGTCGTCCGAGATGTTCGGCAAAGTGCAGGCCGTGCCGCAGACCGAAGACACGCCCTTCTACCCGCGTAGCCCGTACGGGGTCGCCAAGCTCTACGGCCACTGGATCACCATCAACTACCGCGAGAGCTACGGCATCTACGGCGTCTCCGGGATTTTGTTCAACCACGAGTCGCCGCGGCGCGGCCGGGAATTCGTGACCCGCAAAGTGACCGACGGTGCGGCCCGCATCAAGTTGGGTCTCTCGAAGGAACTGCGCCTCGGCAACCTCGACGCCAAGCGCGATTGGGGCTTCGCCGGGGACTACGTCAAGGCGATGTGGCTGATGCTCCAACAAGACACGCCGGACGATTACGTCATCGCCACGGGCGAGACGCACACCGTGAAGCGGCTCGTCGAGTTGGCCTTCGGCGCCGTCGATTTGGACTGGCAGAAGTATGTCGTCCTCGACCCGGCCTTCGTTCGGCCCGCCGAGGTGGACTTGCTCATCGGCAGTCCGGCGAAGGCCGAGAAACAACTCGGCTGGAAGCCCGAAACGAGCTTCGAACGGCTCGTCGAGATGATGGTACACGCCGACCTCGACCGCTTGAAGGGGGGCGATACGTCCAACTTCAAAGCGCGCGGGATCTAGCCCGATGCGCGTCCTCATCACCGGTATCACGGGGTTCGTCGGCGGGCACCTCACCGAGCGCCTCGCGGCGGACGGGGGACACACGATCGCCGGCCTCAGCCGCCGCGCGGTCTGGCCGGCGGACTTGAAGCATCTGCCGGCGAATGCTCGGCTGTTCGCCGCCGATTTGCACGATGAAGCCAAGCTGCGCGCTGTCTTGGACGAAGTGAAGCCGGAGTGGATTTTCCACCTCGCCGGTTACGCCAAGACGGGGCAATCCTTCCGCGAGCCGGACACCTGTTGGAAGGCGAACCTCGACGGCACGCGGTCCTTGTACACCGCAGTCGAGCGCTCCGGGTTGCGGCCGCGTATCTTGTTCGCATCCAGCGGATTGGTCTATGGCGAACCCGACCCCGGCCGCACGGACATCGACGAATCAACGGCGCTCAAACCGGCCAGCCCGTACGCTTCGAGCAAAGCGGCGGCGGATTTATTGAGCTACCAAGTCGCGCGGAATCCGGGGCTCGACGTCATCCGCGTGAGGTTGTTCAATCAGATCGGCCCGAGGCAATCGACCGACTACGCGATCCCGAACTTCGCCCGGCAGATCGCGGCGATCGAGGCCGGCCTGCAACCGCCGATCTTGGAGACGGGCGATTTGAGCGCCTGCCGCGACATCACCGATGTCCGCGACATGACGGCAGCGCTTGTGAAAGTGATCGAATTCGGCGAATCAGGCGACGTCTTCAACGCCGGTCGCGGGGAGGTTTGGCGCATCGAAGATGTACTCCAAAGACTCGTGAAGTTATCGAAGGTCAAGTTGGAAATCCTCACTAAGCTCGAACCGGGCCGCGCGGCCGACACCGCGATCAGCCGGGCCAACCCCGCCAAACTCCGTGCCAAGACGGGTTGGTCGCCGCGCATCACACTCGACGAAACGCTCGCCGCGATCTTGGACGACTGGCGGCAACAAACGGGAACACGCTCATGAAAGTCGCGGTCATCGGCACCGGGTACGTCGGCCTCGTCACGGGCACCTGTTTGGCGGAGAGCGGCAACGATGTCGCCTGCGTCGATAACAACCCGCAGAAAATCGAGACGCTCAACACCGGCGGCATCCCGATCTACGAACCGGGGCTCGCCGAGTTGGTCCACAAGAATCGCCGCGATGGCCGATTGGTATTCACCACCGACTTGCCGACGGCCGTGCGGGCCGCGCGGATGATCTTCATCGCCGTCGGCACGCCGCAGTCGGACGCCGGCGACGCGGATCTTTCGGCCGTGTGGGCCGTGGCCAAAGCCATCGCGCTAGCGGTGAAAGTACTGCCCGCGGGGGCGCCGGGTTCGCGGATCGTCATCACGAAATCGACGGTGCCCGTCGGCACCAACAAACGCGTCGCCGAGATCCTCGCCGAGAATGGGGCGGCCCACGTCGATGTCGCCAGCAATCCGGAGTTCCTCAAGGAAGGCGCGGCCATCGAGGACTTCATGAAGCCCGACCGCGTGGTCGTGGGCGTTCGCAAACCCGAAGTCGGCGAAGCTTTGCGGGAGCTTTACCAGCCATTCCTCCGCACCGAACGGCCGTTTTTGACGATGACGCCCGAATCGGCGGAGATGACCAAGTACGCCGCGAACGCGATGCTCGCCACGAAAATCAGCTTCATCAACGAGATGGCGAATCTGTGCGACAAACTCGGCGCCGACATCAACGACGTCCGCCGCGGGATGTGCCACGACCAGCGCATCGGCTTCCAGTTCCTTTTCCCGGGCCCCGGCTACGGCGGTTCGTGCTTCCCGAAAGACATCCGCGCGATCCTCGGCATGGGCCGAAAAGTCGAGCAGCCGATGAGCATCATGCAGTCGGTGGACGACGTGAACGAAGCCCAGAAGCAAGTGCTGTTCAACAAAGTGCGTCGCCACTTCGGCGACGATTTGACCGGGAAGACGCTCGCGATTTGGGGCCTCGCTTTCAAGCCGCGGACGGATGACATCCGCGAAGCGCCGGCCTTGGCGTTGATCGACGCGCTATTGGCGGCTGGGGCGAAGTGCCGCGTGCATGACCCCGAAGCGATGGCCAACGTGAAGGCGATCTACGGCGACAAACTGCAATACTCGGACAAGCCCTACGGGGCCCTCGAAGGGGCGGACGGCCTGGTGGTCGTCACCGAATGGCAGGAGTTCCGCACGCCCGATTTCGAAGTGATGAAACGTTTGCTGAGCGCGCCAGTGATCTTCGACGGCCGCAACATCTACGACGAAAAGACGATGGCGACCCACGGCTTCGCTTACTACGCCATCGGACGGGGGAAGCGGTAAACGCGGTTGGCCGAATCTCGGATTTCTTTTCGCCGGGCAGCAACGATTCTCCGAGGTTTTCGTAGGTCACGCTCTGCGTGACACCAGACCCATGCCGGATGCGCACCGGCGTCACATGCGGTAGCTGCTATCTGCAACGCGCCTCCAAGAATCGTTCTTTCACCCTTTTCGCCGGCGGATTTGACAAGGGACGATTCGCAGCGTATATTCACTAGTACACCCGCATTCACTATCTCATCGCCCGAAAATAAATGCGGCCCTTGCATCGGTTTGCGGGAATGCGAAACTGATACTGCCCCGATAACGCTTCCCTCTTCCGGAGTTTCTCTGATGTTGCGTTCCTTGTTCGCCTCGGTCGCGGTTGCAGCCGTCGCCGGTTTCGCCCAAGCCGACGATTCGACCCTGAAAGTCAAGGCCGGGGACAAGTTCCCGGTGGTCGCACTCGAAGCGGCCCAAATCGAAAAAGCCTTGCCGGATGCCAAGGAACCCAAGACCGTCAGCATCGCCGATTTGAAGGGCAAGACCGTCGTCGTCTTTTTCTACCCCAAGGCCAGCACCAGCGGTTGCACCGTGGAATCGTGCGGCTTCCGGGACATCGCCGACAAGTTCCCCAAAGGCACGGTGATCATCGGCGCGAGCGCCGACAAGGAAGCGGCCCAAGACAAGTTCATCAAAGACAACAAGCTGCCGTTCGCCCTGCTCTGCGACACCGACTTGAAGCTGATCAAAGAACTCGGCATCGAATCGACCAAAGGCAAAGTGCCACAGCGCGTCACGTTCCTCGTCGATAAGGAAGGCAAGATTGCCAAAGTGTACTCGAAGGTGACGCCGAAGGATCACCCGGCCGAAGTGCTGAAGGACGTCGAAGAGATGACCAAGAAGTAATGGCGTTACTCGAAAGCCCCGCCCGTTTCACCGCCGGCGCGGGTGGACAGCGCCGCTAGCACGCTCGCCGCCGAATAGCTCAGGAAATGCACCAGCCGTCGGCGAAGGCCGCCCCGCCGACGTGCAGACTCCAGTAGTGAAACGCGTCGCAATCGCGTTTCAATTCTCACTATCCGTTCCGGGGGCACGTGCTCGCTACGCTTGAGCTCTTGGTTCTAGAGTGTAACTTTCAAAGTGTCGATGTCTCGAATGTAAAGGATTGACGCAGACGCCTGTCGCCTCTCATGTAAACGCCGGGTTGAACTTCGGGATGTTGTTGAAACTCACCCGGACCGGGGCGCTCTCTTCGGCGCCGAAGAGCGTCCCGAAGTGGATCGAATTCTTCCCGAAGGTCCGGTTCACCTTGTCCATCACGTGCGAGACCTTCGTCAGTTGGCGGTCCTGCTCGAACAGCGACGGCGTCGCGGCGTGGCTCGGCGTCAGGCCCGCCAGGCACATCCCCACCTTCAACGGCGTCCGGCCGCGGACTTCTTTTTCTTCCCACAGCTTCGAAAAGATCATTAGCAGGTTCAGCGTGTCTTG
>JBBRUN010000363.1:0-5948 GCA_038247765.1 Gemmatales bacterium
CAGGACTACAAGCTCCTCTACGCCGCCGGGGCCGACGTCCGCTTGCGGACCTACGCCACGACGCATCGCTTGCACCAAGACATGCTCAACGACGTGAACCGCTGGGTCATCGGCGCGCTGAACGCGGATACGGATCGATTGAGCCAGGTGCGGTAGGGGTGTCGGCGATATCAAAATGGTAGGGGCACCCTTTCGAGTGGCTCTGTCCCCTCTGTGCTGCAGTCCCGATCACGGTTATCTACGAAGTTTGCCGCAGTGCGGGATTGGGAGCACCCCTACACGCCACCCTGCTCCAGTTCTCGAAGTTTCAAACAATACGCGACATCGATCCCATCATCGGAATCCGAAAGTTCCGCGAGGAATTCGCGGCCGAGCACCACTACGATATTCGGGCGATGTCCGCGACGCTTCGGCGGATCAGCGACGAACACGGCCACGTTACGATCTCTCCAGCGCAACAACCTAAACGGGAAATAGCAGAGACAATTGCACCGATGTCCGCCGAAATTTCTCCTCCTCTGGCTCCCCTCGGATAACCGTCTAACCATCTTCTCCATCGGCAACGGACATTGTGCGAAGCCGGGGGCGCCGGATACCATTTCCCCATGGCCAAAGCGAAAGACCACAAACCGAAACCGACGGCGCTCGCGCCCGATTCCCCCGCGACTCCGGACTACCCCGAGCCGGCGGGGTATACCGTCGTCGCGCGGCGCTACCGCCCGCAGCAGTTCGCCGACCTCATCGGCCAAGAGCACGTCGCGGCGGCGCTGACCAACGCCATCGCGTCCGGGCGGATCGCCCATGCGTACCTGTTCACCGGCGCCCGCGGAGTCGGCAAAACCTCCGCCGCGCGGATTCTGGCCAAGGCGCTGAACTGTGTGAAAGGCCCCACGGCGACACCGTGCGACGAGTGCGACATTTGCTTGAGCATCGCCAACGGCGACGATGTCGACTCCATCGAGATCGACGGCGCCAGCAACAACAAGGTCGACGAAGCCCGCGATCTCCGCAGCAACGTCGGCTTCAAGCCGACGCGGGCCAAGTTCAAAATCTACATCATCGACGAAGTCCACATGCTGACGACCGGGGCCTTCAATGCCCTGCTGAAGACGCTCGAAGAGCCGCCGGCGCATGTGAAGTTCATCCTGGCCACGACCGAAGTGCAGAAGATCCCGATCACGATCCTCAGCCGCTGCCAGCGATTCGACTTCGCCACCGTCAACCCGGTCAAGATTTTCGAGGCGCTCAAACGCATCGTGGCTAGCGAAGGCTTGCAGGCCGACGACGAATCGCTGCAAATCGTGGCGAAGCGGGCCAACGGCTCGATGCGCGATTCGCAGACGCTGCTCGATCAACTGCTGAGCTTCAGCGACGGCCCGCTGACGGCGGAGCGGGTGCATTCCCTCTTCGGCACCGCCAGCGACCTCTGGGTGAAGGAGCTCGCCACAGCCGTGTTGGGCGGGCAACCGGGGCGGGCGCTCGAAATGATCGCGGAGGCGTCGGCACGCGGCCTGCAACTCGGGGAACTCACCGATCAGGTCATCGACCACTGGCGCGGCCTGATGCTCGGCGGCATCGGCGTCCCCGGCTCGCCGACGAGTTCCGCCACCCTCGATACGATTCTTGCCGGGCTCGACATCTGGACGACCACAAAGATGCGGATGCGCGGCAGCCCGCACACGCAGATTCTGCTGGAAATGGCCCTCGTCCGGCTCAGCCGCTTGGAAGAAATGCTGTCGGTGGCCCAGTTGGCCCAGTGGGTCGGCGGAGCCGAAGTGCCTGCGGGCGCGGCCCCGAGGCAGGCGTTAGCGGCTGCTGACACTGCCAAAAAAAAAATGCCGGATGAACCGGAGGCCAAATCGGTCGGGGCGACCTCGTTCGTCAACTCGAACAACGTCAATGAGTTGTGGCCGCGTTTGAAAGCGGAAGTGGGGCCGGTCGTCTCCGCCAGATTGACGCAAACCCTTCTAGTTCCAGCAATTATCGGGCCAAATGCACTGGCAATTCGCTTCCCATCCGGCTATACTTCCGCAGTCGAGTACCTGCGTGAAGAGCGCAGCGGCGAAGAGATTCGGAAGACGCTGAAAAAGATCACGGGGAACGACTGGCAAGTCCGCATCGACGAGCTTCTGCCGGATCCGAAAGCGACGCCGAGTTCGCTTGCGAATGGCCCAGCGAACGACCCGGCGTCCAAGCGGAGCGACCTCTTGCAGTTGCCTTTCATACGGGCCGCCGTGGATCTCTTGGGAGCCCAGTTGATGAAGATCGAAGACGGCTTCGACCCCAACCCGGTGCGGGCCCTCGCCCCGACCGACGCGATCGCCGATGACGATGAAACCGAAACGCCGGCGATCGAGCCAGAAGAAGATTGATCCACCACACGACGGGGCACGAGCCATGTTCAAAGAACTCAGCGCGATGATGAGCCTGATGGGGAGCAAGTCGAAAATCCAAGACGAGATGCAGAAGTTCCAAGCGACGATCCCCAAGATCACGGCCGACGGCACCGCGGGCGGCGGCATGGTGACGGTGAAGGCCAACGGCAAAATGGAAATCCTGAGCTGCCAGATTTCCGAAGAGGCGTTGAAACTCAACGACCGCGAGATGCTCGAAGATCTCGTGATCGCCGCGACGAACCAAGCCTTGGCGAAAGTCCGCGATATTCTGGCGACCGAAACGGCGAAGATGGCGAGCAACATGGGCCTGCCCGCCGGGATGCTCGGCGGCATGATGGGATCGTGAAGACTATGGCGGGTAATTATGACCGAGGAAATAGAATACGAACCGGCTGAAATCCCGGCTATTCACCATTGGATACTGTCGAAGCGCAGTCGTCGAATCGCCGGCGAAGCCCATGAATCCGTATTCGTTGTTCGGAGTCGGATTTCGATTTGCAGTGGAATCGCAAGTCGGGCCCAGGACGACGTTTCCCAAACCTCTCGATTCGTTGTGTATATTCGCGCGTTTTTACGGCGGGTTGGGAACGAGAGCGTTCGAAATTCAAGTGGCTTGGCTCGATGGGATCGGGTCGTTCGAAGAAACAATCGTCGAAGTCTACGGTCCATTCACCGTGCATTTTCGAGAACACGAATCGGTGCGAGACTACGTTTTTACTTTGAGAAATGTGCCGATCTTGGGTCCGGGCCGATACGCCATTCTCTTGTATGATCTGGACATTCCGATTTTTGGTACCGCGGCCGAGCCTTCGGCCGTTGAATACTTCGAGGTCGCCGATGAATCCGAAATCTAAAATCGATCCGCCGCCACCGCGGGGGGGGAACATTCCTCCTTTGGAATTCGTCGAACTCTTCGGTCGGCGAACTTGGCCGGACGACACGCCGAAGCTCTTGGTGAAACCGATTCGCACCGAGGCACCCCTTGAGGGCCGGGTCCCCCCGACGCCCGCGGACAATCCCGCCGAGAGTCGGTAACTCCCGTGAACGAACCCACCACCCCCATCCCGGAACTGCTGGCGCAATTCGCCAAGCTCAAAGGCATTGGCCCCAAGAGCGCCGAGCGGATCGTGCACCACCTGCTGCACGAAGATCGCCAAGTCGCCATCGACTTGGCGGCGGCGCTGCGAACCGTGATTGAACGGGTTCACCCCTGCCGGGAATGCTTCAACTTGACCGATCAAGAGCTTTGCAACATCTGTTCCAACCCGCGCCGAGATGCGTCGGTGCTCTGCGTCGTGGAATCGTCGCGCGACGTCACGCTGTTCGAACGCATCGGCAGTTTCCGCGGACTGTACCACGTCCTCGGCGGCCGGCTCGATCCGCTCGCCGGGTTCGGCCCGGAGAAGTTGAATCTGTCGCCGCTGGCGGATCGCGTCAAACGCGGCGGCGTGAAAGAAGTGATTTTGGCGACCAGCCCGACGCTCGAAGGCGACGGCACGGCTCTGTTCGCCTCGACATTGCTAGCCGGAAGCAACGTGATGATTACGAAACTCGCCCGCGGATTGCCAACGGGGTCGTCGCTGGAATTGGCGAACGCGCAAATGCTCGCGGATGCCTTGGAAGGCCGACGAGCGATCTAGGAATGGGAGTTATTCGTCCTTCGTTATTCGGGATAACCGAGTGGCGGGAGCCGAATGACGGATGACGAATCACGAATAACTCTGGAGATTAGATGAGCGGTCTGGGTTTAGGCATGGGGCAACGGATGGACTACCGCCAAGAGCAGAAGCTCTCGCGGCGGATGATCCTATCGATGAAGGTGCTGTTGCTGCCGATCACCGATTTGCTCGACCGCGTCCAAGAGGAACTCCAGGAAAATCCGTTCCTCGAGCAGAACGACACCAAGAAAAAAGAAATCGAGCCGATCGAAGCCGAACCGGAGTTCAACCCCGACGGCATTTTGAAGCACGACGAATCGGGCGACGCCGAGTTCGCCCGGCTCGACGAACTCAACAACGACTGGAGCGACCACTTCGATTCCGAAAGCCGGCCGAGCCGCGGGGCCATCGACGAACTCGGCGAGCGCAAGCTCGACGTGATGCAGAACATCGAAGAGCAACCGCTGACGCTGCATGAGCACTTGGCCGAGCAACTCGGGTTCCTCGAACTCAGCCGGGACGAAAGCGACCTCGTCCGCTTCGTGATTTCGCACCTCGACGACAACGGCTACCTGTTACGGCACGATCCCGATGCGCCGAAGACGCTGCAGCCGATCACGGTTGACGACCTCACGATGAGCTACGAGAAACGCCCGGTCGCGCCGGATGAAGTCGAGAGCGCCATCCGCGTCGTGCAGACGCTCGACCCGGCCGGGGTCGGCGCCCGCGATGTCAAGGAATGCCTGATTTTGCAGGTGACCGGCGCCACTGGGCACGCCGATTTGCTACGGACGCTCATCGCGCATCATTTGGAAGACGTCGCTTACAACCGGTTGCCGCTGATTCAAAAACGGACCGGATTCAGCCTCGATGCGATTCAAGAAGCCATCGAAGAACTGCGGAAGCTCGACCCGAAGCCGGGCGGCGTCTTCGCGGCCGAAAACACGCGCTACGTCGTGCCGGACATCATCGTCGAAAGAACCGACACCGACGATTTTGAAATCCGCCTCACCGACGACTGGCTGCCGAGCATCCGCCTGAGCAAGCGCTACATCGGTGTCACGAAAGACCGCAGCCAGCCGAAAGCGGCGCGGGACAAGCTGAAGGAAAAACTGCAATCGGCCAATTGGCTACTCAGCGCCATCGAGCAGCGGCGGGCGACGCTGATCAAAGTCACGAAGGCGATCATCACGCACCAACGCGAGTTCCTCGACAAAGGGCCGGAGTTCATCCACCCCTTGAAGATGGAGCAGATCGCCGAGATCGTCGGCGTACACGTCACGACGGTCAGCCGGGCGGTCGACGACAAATGGGTGCAGACGCCGCGGGGGCTGTTCCCGTTGCGGCGCTTCTTCGGCGGCGGCACCAAGAACCAAGAGACGGGCGAAGATGTCGCCTGGGAAACGATCCGCCAGAAACTGCTCGAGATCATCGCCGGGGAAGACAAGAAGTCTCCGCTGTCGGACGAGGACATCATGCACAAGTTCACCGACGCCGGGTTGAAGATCGCGCGCCGGACGGTGACGAAATACCGCGAAGCGCTGAAGATTCCGTCGAGCCGCCAACGCCGGGAATGGTCCGGGGAGTGAGGGGAGAATTTGGGATTGCGGGTTGCAAGATAGCTGGAGGCGAAATCATGAAACCTCAAAGTGATTACCTGCGGAAGTTGTCTGAAAAAGAGAATGTCGGCTCGTCGGAGCCGGACGCGTCAGCGACGTTCGCGTTTGGCTGTGAGAAACCACCGTTGCCGTGGAGCGGAAAAATACGTCGCTCACGCGTCCGGCTCTGACGAGCCGAATTTGCGCAATGAATGTCGGCTCGTCGGAGCCGGACGCGTCAGCGACGTTCGCGTTTGGCTGTGAGAAACCACCGTTGCCGTGGAGCGGAAAAATAC
>JBBRUN010000364.1:0-5943 GCA_038247765.1 Gemmatales bacterium
AGGATTGCTCGGCGGTTTCGATGTTTCCCGGCTTAGCCGGTTGGATCCGAACCCGGAAGCCGCCGAGGGACTCTTGGCCGACTTGGTTCGGATTCTCGAAAACACAATCGTGAAAGGTCCGCCGATTCTGGGCAAACTGTACATCGAAAGCGGTTCGACCGCGACGCTCGTGACCGATCCGAAATCGGCCCCGACCGGCCTGCATCCCGAACAGATAGTGGCGGTACAACTCTACCGCTTGCAAGCGATCCGCGCCTTGGCCCGTCTCCGCAACGACATCGTCGGCGGCAAAGTGAAGCCGGCGCTGGAAGTGCGGCCCGTGTACACGTTGGCCCGCGTGGCCATCGGCGACCCCGCGATCACCCCGGCATTCAGCAAGAGAGAAATCGCCGAAGCGGTCATCGGCATGACCCGCGTGAACCCAGGTGCCAATTTGAACATCGACGAACTCGCCTACGCGGTCTCCTTCGGCACCCGAGTCGTGTTCGCCGCGAAAGCCGCCAACGCAGACGATACTTCCATCGCTTGGAAGGGGTACTCGGGTCGCATGAACGCCGCCTTCCAAGATTGGCAAGCCAACTGCGCGAAGAACACTCGGATCTCGCCCAAGCAAAAAGATTCGATCAATTCCTTGGTGAAGAAAGCGGCCGACGGACTCTTCACTCCGGTGTTGAATCCCACGGCCGGGACGGGGGGGACGAACCTCGTCAAATTGGAATTGATCACAGATTGGCAGCGCGATAACGGGCCGATCAACGACCGTCAACTCTTCTCCGACGTCAAAACTTACAAACTCGCGTATTCGATAAAATAGCCGATTGTGGCACTTTCGGGTTGTGAATCGCTGATCCCTCGGCGACAATCTTTTTACATCACTCAGAGGTTTCGACGATGAAACGCTGGCCCATGGCTGCCGCAGGGATGCTTCTGGCGGCGTCGATCGCCGTAGCGCAACCCGTTGCCCCGAGCAATACCGGATACTTGGTCATCCGGGTCAAACTCAGCCCCACCGATGGCGTGGCCGCGCCGGGAGGCGTTAAACCTCCCGGCGGCATACCGGGCGGCTTCGCACCTCCCGGCGGTATTTTGCCAGGCGGTTTCGCACCTCCCGGCGGTCAGCCA
The DNA here is from genome assembly GCA_038247765.1 of Gemmatales bacterium. Classification (GTDB taxonomy): domain Bacteria; phylum Planctomycetota; class Planctomycetia; order Gemmatales; family Gemmataceae; genus JALHQU01. Next base: position 1,123 of record JBBRUN010000364.1, read on the forward strand.
GGCGGAACGGCCCCCGCGACCGACGAGCGCTCCGTGTTCGCCGTGATCCCGATCAAATCCGTTACGAAAGGGGCAGTTTACGCCGGTAAAACCGTCAACCTCCAAACGAATCCCCGCCACGTCTGGGCCAACCACGAGTACGGCAAGACCCTACTGTTCGACGACGGCACCAACGTCCAAGTCTTCTCGATCCCCGGCACGATCGAACAAGAAGTCAAGAAGTTGCACACCGCGTGGGCCAAGGATCGCACACTCGACGGGCTCCTCGATATCATCGCCTACGCTTTGTCCGTGGATCACGTCGATTTGGCCGTCACCTATGCCAATGAATTCGAGAAACAGTTCGACGCGTCAAAGTCTGAGAAGCCCCGGCTCGTGGCGTTCGCCAAGGCCTACGCCGAAATCAAAGGGAAGCTGGAAGAGAATTTGCCCGCGGCTGACGCGGAAGGTTGGCGGAAACGTTTGAAAGCTTCGGCCGTCGCCGAAGACAAACACTACGCCCTCATCCATTGGGGCGAACAATCGGTCTCGGCCGAGACCATCAACAAGCGGTTGACTCAACTCGAACGGAACTTCAAAGCCTTCTACCTCTGGCACGCCATCCGCGGCACGGCTCTGCCGTTCCCGGATAAACGCCTCGTCGTGGTGCTGGCCAATCGCCCCTCCGACATCGATGACCTCCGTCCGAAACTCGACGGCTTGCCGGTGGTCTCGGACGGCTTCTACTCGCCCGCGCACAACATCGTGGTGCTGTCGCCGACGCGGCTCGACGAGGCCGGCAAGACCTTTGCGGAAATCGCCAAAGCCAAATACCAAGACGGTTGGAACCGCGAGGAACTCCTGAAGGGCAAGGCGCCGATCGTCAAAAGCGGGGATTTCTCCGAACTTTATCGCACCATGACGTACGCCCTCGTCGACCGCGCACTCGAAGAAGAGGCGACCCACGCGGCCATCACCCGCGAGGCCAATCGCCAGCTTTATTCCACCCTCGGCATCCTGCCGCAGCACGTGATCCTGCCGAAGTGGATCGACCAAGGCGTCAGCAACCTCCTGCACAAACCCAAAGACGCCGGTCTCGTCAAATTGGCCGGTGGCAAGAACGGCATGGCCGCAGGACTCATGGCCGGTTACGGGTCCGCCAACTACGTGCTCCTCCGCGAATGGCGCGACCTTTGGGCCAAGAAAGAACTGAGCGCGCCGCCGAAGGACATCCTGACCAACGTCCTCACCGATCGCTACTTCGACGCGATCCGCACGGGCATCGACCCCGATCCGGCTCCCGTGGCCTCGGCGCCCGGTGGCAACGGCGGCTTCGCACCGCCCGCCGGCTTCGCACCCATGGCACCCGGCGGGCCTCCCGGCAAACCCAATCCCGATGCCCAAGCTCCACCGCCGGGAGGCTTTCCCAAGCCGCCGGGCGGCGGCTTCCCGATGGGGCCTGGCGGCTTCCCGATGGGGCCTGGCGGACAACCCGGCTTCCCCGGTGGCCAACCCGGCTTCCCCGGTGGCAACCCGGGCGGGACCATCGACTCCGGCCCGGACAAGGCGGCCATCAAAGCCAAAATCGAGTTGAAATCGCAAGTGACCTCGTGGGCCTTAATCCATTACCTGACCAAGACGAGCGGCCCGGCGCTCAACAAATTCTACGCCGACCTCGATAAATTGCCGCGCGACATGCGACTCGATAGTAAGGTTGTCGTCGACCTGTTCGCACTCAACTTCAACCTCATGAACACCGACCGTTCCGCCATCGACGAACCGGCCTACAAAAGTTTCGCCGAGAACTGGATCACCTTCATGAACGAAGTGCCGGCGTCGTGGTACCCGCTCCCACTCCGGGCCACCTCGGGCGAAAATTTAGGCAACGGCGGAACGCCCGCACCCGGCGTCCCCGGACCGGGCGGTTTCGGCCCCGGTGGCCAGCGCTGACATCGGCTTGTCATCGGAAGAGCTGCGAGCCTGCCCGTACGGGCAGGCTCGTTCCGATTTCAGCGCACTTTCGAACATCGCGAGCACTCTCCCATGGATCGATCGACGTTCTACCGGCTCGCCCGCGCCGCCACCGCCTCGATCGCCGTGGCGGTGTTCGGCTCGGCCGACGGACCGACTTCGGGCAACAGCGCCGCCGTCGCCGAACCGCGAACCGCGGACATCTGGAAAAAACGCCACGAGGGGTTCGTCGAACGCTCGAAGAAGGGCAACGTCGATGTTCTCTTCGCCGGCGATTCGATCACCCAGCGTTGGGAGACCGACGGCAAAGCGGTCTGGGATGATACCGTCGCGGCTTGGAAACCGGCCAACCTCGGCATCGGTGGCGACCGGACGCAACACCTCCTCTGGCGGATCATCGCGGGAAAAGAGATCGTCGGGATCGAACCGAAAGTCGTCGTGTTGCTCATCGGTACGAACAACCTCTTCAACAACTCCCCGGCCGAAATTGCGGGTGGGGTCCGAGCGATTCTCGCCGAGTTCCGCAAGCAGAAACCGAAGGCCGAAATCTTGCTGCTCGGCCTGTTCCCCCGGGCCGGTCAACCGATACCGGAACGGGCCAGCGTGGCCCCGTCCGGCGAGTTGAATCCGAAGGTCGCCGAGGTGAACGCGCTCTTGGCGAAACTCGAAGACGACGCGGCCGTGACGTTCCTCGATCTCGGCGGCCGCTTCCTCGACGACCGGGGGAACCTGCCCCGCAAGATGATGCCCGATTTCGTCCACCTCTCGACCGAAGGCTACCGCGTCTGGGCCGGAGCGATTGGGCAACCGATCGACGACTTGCTGGCCGGCCGGCCCAGCCCCAAACGTCAGGCGAAAGCGAGTTGGCGCCGGGTTGACGCTTTCCGGGAGCGGCTTATGATGTGGGTGTCGGTGAGTCGCCCGTAATGCGGGAGTGGCGGAATTGGCAGACGCGCCAGATTCAGGTTCTGGTACTCGCAAGGGTGTGGAGGTTCAAGTCCTCTCTTCCGCATTCGCAAACGGCCCGCCCCAATCGGGGCGGGCCGCATTCGTTTGTTTCCCAGCGCCGACATTTCTCCGAGCGGTCCTTGGGCTTCCACGACTTCCTCGAGTCGGTGGCGGGCCGCGCGAGATTGCCCCGACGGGGCAAGGATATTCCAACGAATGTGCTTGAGCTCGCGTTTGACGTTTGCGAATATGCTGACTTGATAGAAATTCCGGGAGGCCCGCCCCAACCGGGGGCGGGCCGCGCAGTTTTGTTTCACACCGCCAGCATTTGCCCCATGCTGTCCGGGTGGCCCTTCGCCTCCAAGACTTCCTTCAGGCGGTGGCGGGCCACGTGCAACCGGCGCTTGATCGTCCCGACGGGGGCGTCGAAGTCGGCGCTCATTTTTTTCAGGCTGTCCCCGCGGAGGTAGAACGCCTCCAGCGTCGCCCGGTCTTCCGCCTTCAGCAGCTTCAACCCGGCGTGAAGCCCGGCCTTCGCCTCGCTGGCTTCGAGCCGTTCGTCCGGCCGGACGCTCTTGCCCGCGAGGGCGTCGAGCATTTCCGGCTCGGTGCTGAAGGCCGGCCCGCGCCGGCTCAGCCGGTTGATGGCCATCCGCGCGGTCATCCGGCGGAGCCAACCGGCGAAGGCGCGGGCTTCGCGCAGTTGCGGGATCTTCCGCATCGCGTGCACGAAGACTTCGTGCGCCAGTTCCTCGGCTTCGCCGGGATTGCGGACGTGCTTCAGCGCCATGCTGTACACGGTCCGTTCGAAGCGAACCACGAGTTCGCCGAAGGCGTCGCGGTCTCCGGTCTTGGCGCGATCCACGAGGATCTCAATTTCGGTCCAGCTCATAGCGGCATCCTGGCCCGATCCTGTTTCGGATGGGCTGGCCACGCTATTCCCGCGCGGACGGGCGGCCTCCCCGGATCAGTCAGGGGGCTTTGTCCGTCCGCGCGGGGCGGCCGCGGGGCAAGCGCGCGACGATCACGCCGGTACCCCGTTCAACGACGGGCGGGTGATGCGATCTCGCAGCGCCTGCGGCGGTAGTTCCGCAGCGAGGCTCAGCCGGAAAAGTTCAACGGTTTTTGTTGCTGGCCGGTGACGGCTCGGTGTGCGCAATATCGCTCGAAATCGTGGAATCGATTGTCGAGCGGAGCTTGCGTATACCGGGCGTCACCTCACTTTTGGGCGGTCGTGGCCGGGGCACACAACTGGGATGATCCGGTTAAGGTCATCGCTAGGTCGGTCGATTCAGCGCGTTGGTCGGGCGATGGGTAGTCGCGATCGAGCCGACACGGATGAACCTCGGACTCCAGTCTTGTGGCCTCGGCCTCGGGTTTCCGAGTGCGTTTCGAATGCACCGGATACCCCTTCGCCAAGTTGCCAAGGGAACTTGCCGGGCGGGCAAGCTCGGGCCAGAGAACTGGCCGCGGGGATGGGGAACCCGCCGGCGCTACCTCGGCACCAAAACCGGTTGCGCCGCAATCCTGCATCGAGCGCGTATTGACGCGGTTCATGCTTGGGATCGACAGGACGTTGCGGTGATTGATGACCATGGGGCACCTCCGGCGGACACATTGGAAGGACAGGGTGGCAGGCATTCAGCCTACCGGCGTGGGAAAAACAGCGACTGCGGGTCAACGGACGGTTAGGGGGCAAATGCGGGCTACAGTATCCAGACGATTCAAGTGGCGGTTTTGTTTGACAATCCCGACAGATTTCGCCAGATAATCCGGAGGTTGTGAACGCACGGACAAGAGGTGTTCGCGGAAGGTTCGCGCGAATTTTGAAAAAATCTGATCCGTCCAGTGGGGCGAACCAGCACGAAGGGCCCAGCGCACTTCGCTTCGAACCCGAGCGGTGGGCGTCAGCCCTCCGAGGAA
>JBBRUN010000365.1:0-5933 GCA_038247765.1 Gemmatales bacterium
GCTCTTGACGTTGCGGATGGTGGCGTATGCGTAGCCGTGGAGGATTCGGAAATAGACCGAACCCACCGGCAATTGCGGAATGTCGATGGTGTAGATGCCGTCTTTCCCTTTCTTGGGATCGACGTTCAGCTGGTTCTTCAATAGCCCGAGGAACGCGTCTTCGTCCTTCACGGGCACCATCACCACAACGGCGCTGTCGGCGATGTTTTCGGAAATGCGAACGTACCCGCCGAGGGGCTTGCCCGCGTCGAGTCCTTCCAGACCTTTTTCCCCGGCTCCGAGGGTCTTGATCAACTCCGCGAATTGCTTGCCCGCCTCGGGCTGGTTCAGCGTTTCCCCGGCGTACTCAATGATGCCGGTGAGGTCGCCAATGGCTTTGACGCGGACTTCGATTGCGGGGGCGGGCGGCTCGGCGGCGCTGGCGAAAACGGGCGACACAGCGAGGGCCAACAGAACCAAAAGACGCTTCACGGGCAAACCTCCGAGTGCGGGTCAATCATCGAAATATACCCGGCGGAGGGCGGATGGGTGTCACGCTTTTGCCGCTTCCGTAAAACAGGGGATTGGAACGAACCGGAAGGGTGGAGCGATGAGCCAGAAGACGTGGGGCGGCCGGTTCACCGGCGGCACCGACCGGCGGGTCGAGCAGTTCACGGAATCGATCTCGGTGGATCGACGGCTCTACCGACACGACATCGTCGCCAGCCAAGCGCACGCCTCCATGCTCGCCGAGGTCGGTTTGATCTCGGCCGAGGAATCGCTACAGATTAACGCGGCGCTCGACGCCATCGGTTTGGAAATCGAAGCGGGGCAGATGGAGTATTCCATCGGCCTCGAAGATATTCACACGCACATCGAACGGGCGCTGATCGCCAAACTCGGCGACGTCGGCCGTAAGCTGCACACCGGCCGCAGTCGGAACGATCAAGTCGTGACCGACGTGCGGCTCTGGGTGCGCGAGGCGATCGACGCCATCGACGAATCGCTGACGGAGTTGCAGCGGGCGTTCGTCGAATCGGCACTGCGCGAACAGGACGTGATTTTGCCGGGCTATACGCACATGCAGCGGGCGCAACCGGTGCTCGCGGCCCATTACTATTTGGCGTACGTCGAGAAGTTCCAGCGGGATCGCGAGCGCTTGGCCGATTGCCGGAAGCGGACCAACGTGCTGTCGCTCGGGGCGGCGGCGCTCGCGGGCAGTTCGTTGCCGATCGACCGCGAAAGCGTCCGGGCGAAGCTCGGGTTCGATTCTGTGGCCCGCAACAGTATGGATGTGTCGAGCGACCGCGACTTCCTCGTCGAGTTCGTATTCGATCTGTCGCTGATCGCCGTGCACCTCAGCGGCTGGGCCGAAGAGTGGGCGATTTGGTCCACGACGGAATTCAATTTCATCGAACTGCCCGACGCCTTCTGCACGGGCAGCAGCATCATGCCGCACAAAAAGAACCCGGACGTGCTCGAACTCACGCGGGGCAAAACCGGCCGGGTGCTCGGCACGCTGCAGCAATTACTGGTGATGTTGAAGGGTTTGCCGCTCGCCTACAACCGCGACTTGCAGGAAGACAAAGCCGCGCTGTTCGACGCCTTCGACACCGTCGATGGCTGCTTGGGCGTGGCGGCGCCACTCGTGGCGCAGACGAAACTGCGGCGCGATGTTTTGGCAGCGCGGATCGAAGACGGCTTCCTCGATGCGACGACGCTGATGGAATCGCTGATCGCGCGGGGCGTGCCGATGCGGACGGCGCACGAAGCGGTCGGGGCGCTCGTGAAGCAAGCCGAGGAGGCCGGGGGCGGATTGGTCGATTTGCCCGTGATCGCCTTCGAAGCCGTCGCCCCCGGCAATGGCGATGCGGTGCGGTCGTCGCTCGGGGTCGCCAACGCCATAGCGGCCTTCCGCAGCTACGGCTCCACGGCCCCGGCCGAAGTGGCTCATCAACTCGCCGCGTGGCAAACCCGACTGGCGTGACATGGAATTGTTCCGCTTCGACCGCGTCACCATCGAGCGCGTCAACACCATCCCGATTGTGCGCGACTTCACCTGGGCAGGCGCGGCCGGGGAATCGTGGGCCATCGTCGGGCCGACCGGCAGCGGCAAGACGACCCTTCTGGAAGCGTTGGCCGGGCGACACCGCGTTGTCCGAGGCGAGCGCTCGATCCCCGAAGCGAGTTCCTACGTCGGCTTCCGGGAGGATTCCCGGCTTTTTTCGCCCTCGAATTTCTACTACCAGCAGCGCTTCGAATTCAACGAGCCGGACGATTGCCCGACCGCCCGCGAATTCCTGGGGCTGGCCCCTCCGGAACTCGTCGAACAATTCCACCTTGCCGGACTGCTCGATTTGAAACTGCTGAAGTTGTCGAACGGCCAGCACCGCCGATTGCGGATCGCCAAGGGATTGTTGAAGAAGCCGGCGTTGCTGTTACTCGACGATCCGTTCTCGGGCCTCGATACGGCGACGCGGGCGGAACTCGACGGACACCTGCGGAAATTGGGTGACAGCGGCGTGACAGTGGTGTTGACCTGCCGGGCGGACGCCGTGCCCGATTGGGTGGGGCAGACGCTCGTGTTGGGTGACGGTGGACCCGCGACCGGCGGGACGACGATCCTAACCGCGACCGGCGGGGCGAGGATCCTACCCGGCGACGCCATCATCGAAATGGCGAACGTCACGGTGCGGCACGGCGGACGTGCCATCCTTCATACCATCGATTGGCGCGTCAATCGCGGCGAGCGCTGGGCCGTACTCGGGCCGAATGGTTCAGGCAAAACGACGCTGCTCAGCCTGCTCTGCGGCGATCACCCGCAAGCCTTCGGCAACGATATTCTCCTGTTCGGCCAACGCCGCGGCAGCGGCGAAACCATCTGGGAATTGAAGGCGCGCATCGGCTTGGTGTCGCCCGAGATGCACCAGTATTTCCCCCGGATGCTGAGCGCCCGCGAAGCGGTCGCCTCCGGATTCTGCGACCGCTTCGCCCCGGAGAAGCTGACTGTGGAGCAAGCGGCACGAGTCGAAGTGTTGTTGAATCGATTTCAATTGATTGCGGAGTCCTCGCACCGCTGGTGGCAACTGTCCACCGGCACGCAACGACTACTGTTGTTCTTGCGTGCCATCGTGAAGCGACCGGAGTTGTTGATCTTCGACGAGCCATTCCAAGGCATGGATTCGATCACCATCCGGCGCATTCACGATTGGCTCGCTACGGATTTGACAACGGAGCAGACGCTGTTGTTGGTCGTCCACGATGCGGCGGAGTTGCCACCGGGGATGACGGACACCCTGCGATTGAGCGAGGGACGCGCTTCGTAGGGCGGGTGGAGTCTTCGGAAACCGCCGCAGGCAGGAAGTGTACTCCGCATGTTTCCGCGAGGTGGCTTCATCCACGCGGCGGGTTCCGAAGACTCCACCTGCCCTACGAAGTTGCCATACAACGATTCCATCTCCCCGGAGGATCGCCCCATGTCTGCGTTCGATGAAGCCGAGGCCGGATTCGCTACCGTCGAGGCACCCGCCGCGATCACAGCGAAAGCGACGCAGTACCTCAACGCGTGGCTCACGGGGCCGGAATACGCGGCCTACGTCCCGCAGCTCGAATGGCTCATCGCCCAGAAAAAGTGGTCGTTCCTGCTCGATTCCTTCTACCAGATCCTCCCGTTCGGCACCGGCGGCTGCCGCGGTTCCGTCGGTATCGGGCCGAACCGGATGAACCTCTGGACCCTCGGCGCGAGCCTCCAAGGTCATTCCGAATACTTGAAGCAAAAATTCCCCGGCCACCCGAAGCTCGGCGTCGTGCTCGCCTACGACGTACGCAAATTCATGGACAAACGCGGCTTCTATAACCCCGCCCTACCGAACCCGGTGCTCACGCTCACGAGCCGCAATTTCTGCGAATATGCCGCCGGAGTCTACGCCGCCAACGGCATCCATTCGCACATCCTGCCGCCGGATACGAAGCGGTACGTTTCGACGCCCGAACTCAGTTTCAGCATCCGCCATTTGGGTGCCCAAGGCGGGCTGAACATGACCGCCAGCCACAACCCACCCGACGACAACGGCAGCAAATTCTACGACGAGCGCGGTGCCCAGCCGGTGCCGCCCGAAGATCAGATCATGAGCGAACTAGTCGATAAAGTCACGGCGATCAAGCACCTGCCGTGGGCCGACGCGGTGAAGAGCGGCAAGGTGCATTTCCTCGATGACGCCCCGCACGATGCTTACATCGACCTCTGCCGGAAGACGAGCCTGATCGCCCCGCCGAAGCACGACGAACTCCGCATCGTCTACACGCCGCTGCACGGTGTCGGCGGCGGTTGTGCCGGCGAGACTCTCATCGCGGCCGGGTTCAAACTGACGCTCGTGAAGGAGCAGAACGAACCGGACGGCCAATTCCCGAACGTCACGAAGTCGCCGAACCCCGAGGTCCGCGAGTGCCTCGATCGTGCCGAGAAAGTGGCGATCGACACCGGGGCGGATCTGATCATCGCCACCGATCCGGACGCCGACCGCATTGGCGGCATGGCCTGCACCTCGGCCGACGGCCGCGGCGAATACCGGTTCTTGACGGGTCAAGAAATCGCGGCGCTGCTGACGTACTTCAAACTCGGCCGGCTTTCCGCCGCCGGGGATATGCCCGCGTCGCCCATCGTCATCACGACCGAAGTGACCACCGGCCAAATCACCCGCATCGCCCGGCAGTTCGGTTCGCAAATCGTCAACGATCTTCTCGTCGGGTTCAAATACCACGCGGACGTGTTGTGGCAGTTGGAATCGACCGGCCAATTCGGCGATGTGTCCGGCACGCCGGCCGACTTCGTGATCGCCACCGAGGAGAGCCACGGCATCCTCGCCACCGCCGACTTGCGCGACAAAGACTCGGCGTGCGCCGCCGTGCTGATGGCCGAGTTGGCCCTGCACCTCAAGCGCCAGAAGCGGACGATCCCGGAACTGCTCGATGACCTCAGCCGGCAGTTCGGCTATTACCGCAACGAGTTGATGAACATCGTGATGACCGGGCTCGAAGGTAAACAGGACATGGCGAAGATGCTCGACGCCTTGCGGAACAACCCGCCCACGAACATCGCGGGGTTGCCGGTGGTGGGTTTTGAAGACTTGCGCAACGAAGCCGGGAAGATGGGGCCGTACAAAGGGGACACCGACAAAGCCGCGCGAAACTTCCTGATTTTCCGCCTCGCGGCCGAGGGCATCGAAGCGAAAGTCTGCCTGAGGCCGAGTGGCACCGAGCCAAAGGCGAAGGCCTACATCGAAGTCAGCTCGGCCGCATTCGTCCCCGGCCGTGGCGAGGAAGCGTGGGCGAAGACTTGCGCGGCAGTCGATGCGCAAGTTCAAAAATTGGCGACCGACTTCCTGAAGCTGGCCATGGCGACTGTGGGCCAAACTCCGGTGGCGGGTGCGGACAAACTGAGTCGATGAATCGCAAGTCGTCATTCCGCATCGACTCTACATCGATGGACGGTCTTTTTGCGACAGGGTGGGGGAAACCCGCAAAAAGACTCACCATCGCAAGCCACTCTGCCGACTTCGGGCGCAATTCTCTTTAATCCTTAGACTTGCGCCGACGAGGCCACAACGGCGCAAGTTTCCCCATTTCCACCGTTGACTGGGTACGAATGCCCCTCGTGTCCGCATTCAGCCCCGGTGCACCATGGTGATTTCCAAGAAAGTTTGGATTGCGCTGCTCGCCCTCGCCGGCGGTTTCGGCCTCGCCGAGTCGGCTTGCGCCGGCTGGATCACCGTCAAGAACGATACCAAGCAAGTCATCGTCATCCAGGACGTCGGCGGGCCTTTGAACAAGCCGATCCGGGGCAAAAGTATCAAGCTGCAACCGGGCGAAACTTACCGCGAATTCCAATTGCTCGCCGGCAGCAAGAACATCGTCATCTACGATTCGGACAAACCCGACAACCCGCTGACCCGCGA
>JBBRUN010000366.1:0-5924 GCA_038247765.1 Gemmatales bacterium
GGACTTGCTGGGATCGTTGAACTTAGTCGCCAGCGGTGACTTGTTGGCGAACGGCTTGGTCGAGTCGGGAATGTCTGTGGAACTGCTGCCGTTGACGCTGACTAGGTACCACCCGACCGGAGCACCAACCTTGCCTGCGGTCATCAGCTTGTAGCTACCGTCTGCCCCGACTTCGCCGACCGGTTCGGATCCGAACGTGTTGCCTTTATCTTTGTCTGGCTGGAAGCGAACCGATCCTTTCGGCAAAGGCGTGCCGTCGAGAATCGCTTTGCCTTCGACGGGCACGAGCCCCACACCTTCTCCACCGCATCCCGTTAGTGGAATGAGAAATCCGACTATTGCCCAAATTACCATTGATCGGAAAGACATGAGTCACCCATGCTGAACAATAGACGAATTTACCACTCAGCTAAACCGCGTCCGCGTAGAAAGTCGGAGTTTTTAGAACGACACAGCTGGCCTCAAGGTCTTTCTCCACAATTAAATATGCGAATATGGCAAACTCCGGTTTTCAACGCAGACGTGTGTAAGGGTCATTCTACCATAACCTGCTCTGATTCCAACAGAGAACTCATCGGAAATTGCAAACGAACTCATCGGAAATTGCGAATGTGTCCATGCCTCGCTAACAGCATTGCGGTAGGAAGGACGTGTCCGTTATCTACACCGCGTTCTTGGCGATACTCAAGCCGTATCGCTTGTAATTACAAAGGCTTACGCGAACAATTGGATGAAAACACGGCGTTGTTTTGGACAGGTACAAAGGGCGCGTCAACGGATTCTAGCGGTCCAAATGACCCGCTGGCGGATGCGAAGTCGTTGCCAAATTAGGAATACCCAGAATTCAGTTTCGCTTTCGGAGCTTTCAGAGCTTTCAGCGAGGGGGGTGTGCAGAATGACTGAAAGCTGAAAGCTAAACCGGACATCCTCCGCCAGAATCCGTTGGCGCACCCAGGTACTAACTCCCCGTTGACCCGCCCCGGATTCCCGGTTATAGCCCCGCACTCGATGATCGGGGGATCGGCACGTGACACGCTTCGCTCTACTCTTCGTGGCGATTTCGGCCTGCGCCTTCACCGGTTGCGCCAGCACTTGGGATGCCGTCAGCAGCCGCAAGACGCGGCAAGACCCCATGAGCCTGTTCAAGAGCGAAGATCCGATGCACGTCTTGCGGAACAAAGTCGCCGGCGGCGAACGGGCCGTGGCGATGCGGAAAGTGAAGGAGCCGGCCGACAACGGTGGCAGCGCCGCCGAGCAAGATGAAGTCCTGCAAATTCTGGCCCAGGCGGCCACGGCCGACCCGAGCCCGGTGGTGCGCACCTCCGCCATCGACGCCCTCGGCCGATTCCGCGATCCCCGCGCCGTGCCGCTGTTGATCGCCGCGTATCAGAAAGCCGACGGCATCCCCGGTGGCACGATCTTGGCGTCGGCGACGCCGGGCATCGAGCCGGTCGGCAGTTTGGATCCGAAGGGCGTGAACGACCTCCTCGGCCTCAGTGGCCCCATCGGTTTTCAACCCGAGCTGACAACGACGATCCGCCAGCGGGCCGTGGTGTCGCTGGCGAAATCGAACAGCCCGGAGGCGGTTGCCTTTTTGGCGCAAGTCGCCGTGGGCGATGGCAAAGGCACCGCGGAGAAGTCCGAAGATCGCGAAGTGCGCGTCGCCGCGGTGCGCGGCCTCGGCCAGATGCACCAGAAGCAGGCCGTCGTGGCGCTCGCCCAAGTTCTGCAAGTGGAAACCGGTAAGGACGTGGTGCTGGCCAACCGCGCCCACGAAGGGTTGGTCGATTTGACCGGGAAAAATCTACCGGCCGATCCGGCCAAGTGGAATAGTGTGGTTCAATCGGGGTTCGAGGTATCGTCGGGCCCGAGTTGGTTCGAGAAGAATTTCGCCCCCATCATCAAGTGAACCCGCATCGGGGTGAATCCGCGTGCAGTACCTCCAACCGTTCTTGTACTTCGTTAAAAAGCCGAAGACCGGCACGACCAACGTCCTGATCGGGTGCCTCGGCCCGCTGATTCCCATCGTGGGCGAGATGGTGCTGCTCGGCTACCGGGCCGAAGTGTCGGAAGAACTCGAACGCGATCCCGACCTCAAAGATCACCCCGATCTCTCGCTCGATAAATTGATGGTCTACTTGCAGCGCGGCGTCGGCCCGTGGTTGGCCCGCCTCGTGTTCGCGATGATCTTCGTCTGGCCGGCGCTCGCGCTCGCAGTCGGCGCCGGGTTCGGTGCCCACGAACTCATCTCCGAGCCGCTCTTCGGCTTCGCCGTGGGCGCGTTCGTATTCCTGCTGATGATGCTGGTGGGAATGACGATCCTCTGGCCGATGGAATACCACGCCCAAGTGACGAAGACGTTTTCCCCCATCAAGGAACTCGCCTTCGCCTACCGCTTCGCCCGCGTCTGTTGGTTCTCGACCTTTGTCGCCGTGCTGATGTTCAACATGCTCTCGGGAGTGCTGAACCTGATCGGCGTCCTGCTGTTGTGCATCGGCCTCTACCCGGCTTACGTGATCCAGCAGATGGCCGAGCAGCACATCATGACGCAGTTGTACCTGCTGTATCTGGAAGAAGGCGGCGAACCGATCGAACTCCCCGAATCGATCAAGGAACGCCGGCGCGATGACGTATTCGAAGAGGAAGAAGACCAACCGAAGAAACGAGCACGGCGCGTGGAACCGGAGCAACAGTGAAAGGCGAGCCGACCCTCTTTTCAAGTTCGGGGGAATCGCTTGACCCGACCCTTCACAGGGTCGGCCAACCGTCGTTTACTGCGGCTTCAGACCCAAATCCTTCAATTGCCGGGCTTCCACAACGGCGGGTGCCCCCGTCATCAGGTCGCGGGCTTGTTTGTTCTTGGGGAAGGCGATGACATCGCGGATGTTCGTCGTCCCCGCGAGGATCATGCACCAGCGGTCGATCCCGAGTGCGATTCCGCCGTGCGGCGGTGCGCCGCTCGCGAGGGCGTCGAGCAAGAATCCGAATCGCGCCTTGGCGTCGTCGGGTTCCATGCCGAGCATCTTGAAGACGCGCGACTGTACATCGGCGCGGTGGATCCGGATGCTGCCGCCGCCGACTTCGTAGCCGTTGAGGACCATGTCGTACGCCTTGGCCCGAGCGCGTCCCGGCTCGGTCTCGAGCGTGTCGAGGTCGGCGTCCATCGGTGCGGTGAATGGGTGATGGATGGCCACGTGGCGCTTCTCGTCGGCGTCGTAGGCGAACATGGGGAAGTCGAGCACCCACGCGAAATGGAAGTGCTCGGCCCGCAGCGCAAACGGCTTCGCCGGCCGCTTCTCTTTCTTCGCTGCGGCTTCTTCGTCGGCCTTTTCGTCCCACCAGTTGCGGTAGAGCTTGAGGGTCGCACCGAGGTGACAGCGGATCGCCCCGAGCGCATCGCAGACGACCGCTTCGCTGTCCGCAACAAACAAGAGGAGGTCGTTCGATTCGACGCCGAGGCGTTCCTTGAGCTTGGCTTTCACCGCGTCCGGGAAGAACTTCTCGATGGTGCCGGTGAACTTGTCGCCTTCGAATTTCATGTTGGCGACGCCCTTCGCCTTGAAGGTCTCCGCGACCTTAGCGATCTCGCCGCCGGGCTTCAACTGCGTGTTGCTGAACTTGTCCGCGACGCCCTTGACGTTGATGACCCGCACAACGGCCCCGGCGGCGAGTGCGCTCTTGAACACGCCGAACTCCGACTCCGCGGCGATGTCCGATACGTCCACAATGGGTAGTCCGAAGCGGAGGTCGGGCTTGTCCGATCCGTACTTCAGCATGGCTTCGGCGTAACCGAGGCGCGGGAACGGCGTCGGGATTGTCAGCCCGAGGACTTTGTCGAACACCTCGACCGCGAGGGTTTCCATGATCGCGAGGATGTCTTCGCGCTCGATGAACGACATTTCGACGTCGAGCTGGGTGAACTCGGGTTGGCGGTCGGCGCGAAGGTCTTCATCCCGCAGGCAACGGGCGATCTGGAAGTAGCGGTCGTACCCCGACACCATGAGCAACTGCTTGTACAACTGCGGCGATTGCGGCAGGGCGAAGAACTCGCCGTGATACATCCGGCTAGGTACCAAGTAGTCGCGGGCCCCTTCGGGGGTGCTCTTGCCGAGAAGCGGCGTTTCGACTTCGAGGAAGCCTCGGGCATCGAAGAAATCGCGGATGACTTTGCAGAGGCGGTGGCGCAGGATCAGCACCTTCTGCAGTGAGCGTCGGCGTAGGTCGAGGTAGCGGTATTGCAGCCGCAGCTCTTCGTTGGCCAAGTCTTCGTCGATGAATTCGGTGACGCTGAACGGCATCGACGGGCAGTCGTTCAACACGGTCAGCGAGTGGGCTTGGACTTCGACCTGTCCGGTGGCGATGTCGGCCCGCTCCTTGCCGGCGATGCGGTTCCGCACCAGCCCGGTGACGCTGACGCAATATTCCCGACCGAGCTTGTTGGCGGCTGCGAACAGCGCCGCTCGATCGGCTTCGAATACGACTTGGGTCAGCCCGTAGCGGTCGCGGAGGTCGATGAAGACTTGATTGCCGAAGTTGCGGGTCGTCAGAACCCAGCCGTTCAGCGTCACGGTCTGCCCGAGGTGAGCCTCGCGGAGTTCGCCACAGGTCTGGGTCCGTTGCCAATCGCTCATCGCAATCTCCGCCGCGTCGGGAAAATGAGATTATACGGAGCCGCAACAATCGAATGATGCGGATGAAAAATGGAGTCTGCGGCCGGGGTGGAACCGATCGATTTCCGGTTTTCGCAACAACCTTTACAAAATCGACTGGCACATGCCGCCGGTCATCGGTTACAATGGGTTTCTCGCCAAGACTTCCCGTTGAGGTTCCCGATGCGGTTCATCTATTCCACCATCGCGCTGGCCTGCTCGACAACTCTGCTTTTCGCCGCGGAACCGAAGCCGACGTTCACCGCCGAGCAGGTGAAATTCTTCGACGATGCGGTGCTGCCGCTGTTGAAATCGCAGTGTCTGAATTGCCACGGGGACGATCCGAAGAAATTGAAAGGCGAACTCGATCTGCGCACGCGCGGGGCGGCGTTGAAAGGCGGGGAGACCGGTCCGGTGGCGGTTCCGGGCAAACCCGCCGACAGCCTGCTGATTCAGGTGGTGAACCACACGAAAGAGGGGTACGAGATGCCCCCGACCGGGAAGTTGAAATCCGAGGAGATCGCGATCCTGACGAAGTGGGTGAAGGACGGCTTGGCCTACCCGGCCGACAAACTCGTCGGCGCGGCCGAGACCGTGAAGAAAGCGTTCACCCCGGAACAGAAGGCCTACTGGGCCTACCAGCCGATGAAGCGCCCCTCGGTGCCCGGTGCCGGCCACCCGGTCGATGCGTTCCTCAATGAGAAGATGACCGCGAAGAAACTCGCACCCGGAACCACAGCCGACAAATCGACGCTGATCCGCCGCGTCTACTACGACCTCACCGGTCTGCCGCCGACGCCGGAACAAATCGATGCGTTCGTGAAATCGACCGATGCCAAAGCTTGGGAAAAACTGATCGACGAATTGCTCGCGTCCGAAGCCTACGGCGAAAAATGGGGTCGGCACTGGCTCGACATCGTCCGGTATGCCGAGAGCAACGGCTACGAGCGCGATGGCCCGAAACCGAATGCGTGGCGCTACCGCGACTACGTGATCCGCAGTTTCAACGCCGATAAACCGTACGGGCGGTTCATCCGCGAACAGATCGCGGGCGACGAGATGATTCGCAAGGCGGACGATTTCGATCCGATCATCGCCACGGGTTACTATCGCTTGGGCGTATGGGACGACGAACCGGCCGATGTGAAGCAAGCCCAAGCCGACGGCTACGACGACCTGGTAACGATCACGGGTCAGGCCATCCTCGGGATGACACTCAATTGCGCCCGCTGCCACGATCACAAAGGCGACCCGATTTTGCAGGCCGATTATTAC
>JBBRUN010000367.1:0-5920 GCA_038247765.1 Gemmatales bacterium
CGATGCGGCCCCGCGTTCGCAGCCATTTCTGCCATGGATCTATCGGATTTGGAACGCGGGGTTCCCGGTGCCACTCGTCGGCGCCAGCGGCAAGGAGAGCAACCGCTCCGCCCTCGGCGCGATGCGGACGTACGCGCCGCTCGATGCATCTCCCGACTGGATCGAAGCCGTCCGCGCCGGTCGCACGTTCATCACCAATGGCCCGCTGTTGAAGCTCGCCATCGCGGGTGACACGGCCCGTGCGACGGTGGAAAGCCGGCTACCGTACGAAAAATTGGAACTGATCCGCAACGGCAAGGTCATCGCGGTTTGCGCTCCGGATCCGGATTTCGGGGCGTCATTGGCATTCCCAATCGGCGACGATGGCGGTTGGATCGCGGCGCGTTGCATCGGCGGGGCCGAGTCGTGGTTGTACCCCGGCGGGCCGGTGTTCGCCCACACATCGCCAATCCGGTTGGGAACTCCCCGAGGCGACCCCTCAGGAATCCGGCATTTGAGGGACTGCTTGGACAAGACGCGGAGTTGGATCGAAGCCGAAGGCGCATTCGTCGCCTCGAAAAGCAAGGCGCATTTGCTGGACGGCATCGCGCGAGCATCGACCGTCTTGCATGCGTCGAACGGACAAGGCGGGGCGTAGCAACGATTCTTGGAGGTTTTCGTGGGTCACGCTCTGCGTGACGCCAGACCCGTGCCGGATGCGCACCGGAGTCACGCAGAGCGTGACCTACGAAAACTGCTATCTGCAACACGCCTCCAAGAATCGTTGCTACACCCGACAGGCGGAAATTCGTTCGATTCATCATATCTGAGGGTTATACTACGTGGTTCAAGGATCTTTCCCGTCCATCGTAATCCAGTGACGCCATGATGCCCGACTCCCAATCCGGCGAGCTGTTCACCGAGTTGAAGCGCGCCGAAGAAGCGAGCCGGCGGGCGTATGCGGAGCTGTCGGCGCACCTCGCGCACACCCCGCTGGCGGTCCTCGAATGGGATCGGGATGCGAAAATCCGGCGTTGGTCCGGGTTGGCCGAAAGCATGTTCGGTTGGACGGCCGCGGAAGTGCTGGGGCGGTCGATCTACGACTTCCGATTCATCCACGAAGAGGACGTGGCCCAGGTCGGCGCCATCGTCGGTGAACTGGTGCGGCAGGCGGTGCCGGGCAACGTCTGCCGCAACCGGAATTACCACAAGTCGGGGCGAGTCGTCCACTGCCTCTGGCACAATTCGATTCACTTGGAAGCCGATGGTCGACTCGGCTCGGTGCTTTCGCTCGCGCAGGATCTCACCGAGCAAGTGGGCATCGAAGAAGAACTGACGCTGAGCGAAGAGCGTCTGCGGACCGCGCTGCGCTTCGCCGGAATGCTGAGCTGGGATTACGATGTCCGCCGCGCGGCGATCTCGTATTCGCAAGATGTCCGCGAGTTTTTCCACGCCCCGGACTTGGCCCCCGGCGCCGACCTCGACTACGGTGTGGCGCATCCGGACGACCGCGCCCGCATCCGTGGCGAGGTCGAACTCGCCCGGGAAGTCCGCTCGGATTTTCGGATCGAGTACCGCGGCGTGAACCCGGACGCCGAGGGCCGCTCCCGCTGGTACGCCACGCGCGGTTCGTTCGTGGTCACCTCGGCCGGCGACATCGTCCGCGTGCTCGGTGTCACCGCCGACGTCACCGAACCCAAGCGGATCGAGCACGTGCGCGCCGGCTTGGACAACGAGCTCCGCGAAGCTCGGCACCTCGAAAGCCTCGGGCTGCTCGCCGGCGGCATCGCCCACGATTTCAACAACCTCCTCACGATTATCCTCGGCAACGCCGGCGTGGTAAAAATGCTCGTCGGGCCGGATGAATCGCTCGATAAGAGCCTCGGCGAAATCGAAACCGCTTGCCAGCGGGCGGCCGACCTTTGCAGCCAGATTACGGCCTACGCGGGTGTCGGTCGAATGCTCGCTACGGAGTTCGATTTCAACGAACTCCTGCGCGAATCGGAGGAGAGCTTCCGCGTCTCGATGGGGAGCGCGATCCCGTTGGCGCTGCGACTCGACAGCGCGCCGTGCCCCGTCGTCGGCGAAAGCCGTCAATTGCGACAGGCCATCGGCAACGTGTTGGTGAACGCGGCGGAAGCGATGGAAAACCGCGTCGGCGAAATCGAGCTAGCCACGAGCCGGTCTTATTTCGAAGCGGCGCCGGACGGATTCTCGCCGCCGATTTCACCCGGCGATTACTTGTTGGTCCGCGTCGCCGACACCGGCTGCGGGATGCCCGATGCGGACCGCGTCCGCGCTTTCGATGCGTTCTTCTCCACGAAGTTCGCCGGGCGGGGTTTGGGACTCGCAGCCGTTTACGGCATCGTCCGTTCGCACCAAGGATCTGTCCGAATCCGCAGCCGGGTCGGCGAAGGAACCGCGGTCGAATTGCTTCTGCCCTCGCCGACCGATGCGCGGATGCACCCGGAGCTTTCGGCCGCAGTGCCGCACATCTCGCAGAATATTTTGGTCGTAGACGACGACGCCAATATCCGGGAGTTGATCTGCTCGGTCCTCGAAGACGACGGCTACACGGTCTTCGCCGCCGCGAACGGGCTCGATGCGGAAACGCTCTTCGACCGGGATCCACTCGGCTTTCGGTTGGCCGTGGTCGATTTGATGATGCCCGGTATCAGCGGGCACGAACTGATCCGCCGCATGCGCGTGAAGGTCGACGCCTTCCCGGCACTCATCGTCAGCGGTTACGCGCAGCGGGAAATGACCCCGGAACTGATGCGATCCGGCCCGACGATGGTGTTGCCGAAGCCATTCCGGCTCGAACAACTTTCCGCGGCGGTGAAGTCGATCATTTCTTGAGCGCGGTTCGGGTGAACGTCCCGGCGGGGAAGGTCGGGTTCAATTTCACATCGCGGTAGAAGTACGAACCGACGAGTTCCCCGTCGGCCCGGTGCAACTCGGCGCCCAACTGCAGCCACGTCCGCGTGTCGAAGTACAGCGTGACGGATTTGAACGAATCGGCCCGATTCGCGTCCGTGATGCGCGGATTGGCTTCCCCGCCGGCGTAGGGGTCGAGTTCATCCACGGCGCAGTTGCGCTGGACGACGTGGCACTCGCGGTCGCCGACCATCCGTTTACCGAGGTTCTTCCATTCCAACCCGGCCACCGATTTGGCGGTCGTCCAGACTTTCAATGCGCGTTTGGTGCTATGGAAAAAGCCGAATTCTTCGATGGTGTACCGGGCCGAGCCGCGCGGCAGCGTCCCGCGCGGATTGACCTCGCTGATGCGACCGAACAACTTCGGTAGCCAGACGAGCATCTTCCCCGGCACGGTGGAATCGTACAGCGTCCCCTCGGCCAATTTCCGGCTGCCCGAGTCCCAGAGTATCAGCACGGCGTACGGTTCTTCGCGGAAGCTCACGCGGATGACTTCAGGCGGGTGCAGCGTATCGCCGATGCGCTCTTGCTTGAGGAACGTCGCCGAGTACCCGGAGATCACTTCCTTGTCCCCTTCGGAAGCTTTCAATTTGTAGCGCTTGGCCGCGAGCTTCAACATCCGGATGGGGTCGGTCTCGGCGGCGACCGCGAACGCCGCATCGTCCGGCAGCGGGGCACCGTCGAACATCAGTTCCGGATCTTCGCTGCAGGTGTGGGTAGTCGGTACGGCCGGACTGGCGCAAAGGCAAACCGTGGCCATGGCCAGCGTCGACAGAAAGCGATGCAGCATAGACCTGAACCTGCGGCGGAGTTGCGGAATCCTCGGTCTCATGGGATCGACGGGTGCGTGTGAATCGAAACAACCGGCCTTCGGGGAATGCCCGATTCGGCGCGGCAACGCAACCGCGATCCGGCACAAATACCCCAAGTTATCAGCGCGTCGCGAGTCCGAGCAATCCCCGCGTCGCGGCGGTCGGGCCATCCTTCGACCCGAAGATCGCCGTACCCGCCACGAAAACATTCGCCCCGGCTTCCGCCGCAAGAATGATCGTCGTCTTGTCGATTCCGCCGTCGACTTCGAGTTCGCAGCGCGGGTTCGAGCGGTCGATCAGCTTCCGCAGCAGCCGAATGCGTCCGTCGCTCTCGGGGATGTACGCCTGCCCGCCGAAGCCGGGGAAGACCGTCATGCACAGGGCTAAGTCGATATCGGGCAAATACGGCTCGATGCGGTCCACGGGATAATCCGGGTTGAAGGCGAGGCCGACTTTCTTGCCGAGCCCGCGAATCTGCTGCAACAGCGGCACCGGATCGGGCTGCACCTCGAGGTGGAAAATAATCGTGTCGGCCCCGGCCGCGGCGAAACCATCGACGAACCGCATCGGGTCATCGACCATCAAGTGGACTTCGAGCGGCAGCTTGGTGATCGGCCGCAAACCCTTAGCGACGACCGACCCCATGCTGAGGTTCGGCACGAAGTGGCCGTCCATGACATCGATATGGATTCGGTCGGCGCCGCCGGCCTCGGCGAGATTCACGAGTTCACCGAGTCGGCTGAAATCGGCGGCGAGGATCGACGGGGCAATCGAAGGCATGGCGGTGTTCCGTGGGAACGGGCAAAGCAAGGGCGTTGGGCCGAAAACATCGGCAACGTCTTCAGTGCATCCCCGCTATTCTATTTTTCCCCGGCGTTGAGGAACACGTCCATTTGCTGGCCAACGTACAGCGACTGCCCTTTGGTGTCGATGGAGTAGACCACTTGCAGCACCCGCGTATCCACGCGCTCGGTGTTCGCGCCGGTGAGTGAGCGCTTCGGGATCACGTACGGTTCGACGCGGACGAAGGTCAGTGGGAAGTCGATGTCCGGGTTGCCCCGCGGCTTCGCCACGCCGATCAGGTTCGGCCGGAACCGGACGATGTCGTTCTCGTCGATGTCGGCCCGGACGTGGAGCTGGCCGACGTACCCGAGCACGATGAGCGCTTGCCCCGCGGCGGCGCCAACGTATTCGCCGGGGCGGATGCTCACTTGCAACACCTTGTACTTGACCCCGGCGTCGTCGGGCACTTCGACGCCGTTCGGGCCGGCTTTCCATTTGGCCCGCGGGGCTTTCGCCGTCAGTCGGGTGATGTCGACTTCGGTCTGCTTCCGCTGCGTGACGCTCTGGGACAGCGACGCTTGGGCGATTTCCAAATCGGGGAGCCACGTGCCCGCGTCCCAAAGATTGAAATCGGCTTTCGCCTTGGCGACTAGGGCCTTGGCCAACTCGGCGGCCATAAAGCGGCGTTCGAGTTCGTCTTCGGAAATCGACTTCGTATCTGCGATCCGCTTCAGCCTCTCGTATTGCTGCGTGAGGTCGCGGAGGCTCACTTCGGCTTCGAGAATTTTCGCATCGTAAATGGGCCGCTCCGCTTTGCGCGGGGCGTCTTTCAATTTCTTCACCGTCGCTTCGGCGCTCGCTTGCATCGACTTCCGCACGTCCAACTCGGCCCGTTGGTAGCGGTCGTCGAGTTCGAACAGCCGTTGATCGGGCTCGACCAAATCGCCGACCTTGACGAAGACTCGGGCCACGACCCCCGGCACGTGCGAACCGACGGCGATGTTTTCGGTTTCCGGTTCGACGATGCCCGCCCCGGCCAACTGCTTGAGGTACGGCGACTTGCCCGGCTCGATCGGCGGCGTCACCGGCGCCGGCTTCTGTTGGGCTTTCGTCATCTGCAAGATGGCGAACACCAGCGTGCAGACGGCGACCGCCGGCAGGACGTAACGCGTGAACATACAGAGCTCCCATTACGCGTCCCAGACCGTCGCAACGCCGGTCTGGGCTGGGGTAAACCGGTGTTGCGACGGTCTGGGACGCAATCAGGCGAAGTTCGCACGATCCGTTTCGATTTTCTCGATGCCGCCATCGTTCATCGACACGATGCGGTCGCCGAAGTCATACACCCGGCTGTCGTTCGTCACGACGATCACGGCCCGATCCGGCTGCACCGCCACCTCGCGGATCAA
>JBBRUN010000368.1:0-5881 GCA_038247765.1 Gemmatales bacterium
GGCACCGGCACCGAACCCACGTCCAACGGCACTGGGACGCCGGCGACGAAGCCCGATCCGGCGACCCCGCCGAAGATTCAAATCGTCGATGCGGTGATCGTGAAGATCTTCGCGGGGCTCGACGTGGAATCGGGCACCGAGAAGTTCTTCCAAGTCGCCGATGAGGCGCTCGACGGCAAAGCCGTGATGGTGGACATCGGCGGGGTGAAGGACCGCGTGGACAAACGGGTGAAAGCGGCGAAGGGCCGCATCGTGGTCGTGTACGATTTCGCCCCGAGCGCCAGCGACCGTACGGCCGGATTCAGCATCTTGATTGGCACCCGCGAAAGTTTGGGTGCACCGCTGGTATCGCCGAAGCAGTACCAAGAACTCTTGACCAAACAGCCATGACGCCGCGACCGCCGACCCCGAAGATCGCGGAAATCGAGGCGTTGCGGATCGTCTTCTTCGGCTCACCGCGCTCCGGGAAAACGTCGCTTCTCGAAGCTTTCGAACGGATCGCTTCGAATGAAGCGGAGACGGCGCCACTTCCGTTGAAGCATGCGGATCGTACCGATCCTATCCGCCGGGAACTCATCCCGCAGATCGTCCTCGTCGATTTACCCGATATCAATCTCGTCGCCCGCGCCGTGTTGCTGCTCGACTGCGATGGCGAAGCCTGCGCGGCGCTACTGAGCCAGCCGAGCGAATGGAAACGCGCCAAGGCACGGGGCGAACTCGGCCAAGCGATCCGCAACGCCGATGCGCTCGTGCTCATCATCGAAGCGCGCTCGGGCGAGGTCGAAGTCGAAACCCAGTTCCGGGCGTTCCAAGAATTTTTGAACGCCCTCCGGGATCGGCGCACTTTCGACCGCGAAGTCGGCGGCTGGCCGATTTTCTTGACGCTGACCAAGTGCGACAAACTCCACGAACCGGGCTTGGCGATCCGTTCATGGTTGAACCGCATCGACGAGGAACTCGCCGACCTCGAAGCCCGATTCCACGAGCATTTCGGCGGGGACATCGAAGCGCCGAACGACTTCTTTTCCTTCGGCAGTTTGCGGCCGTCCACCGAAGCCACTTCGACGAACCTACCCGCGGAACTGTGCGACGCCGCGTACGACCTCGCCGACGGCACTCTGAATTTGAACAAATTCGTCCCCAAAGTATTGCTGGCCGCCCGCGATTACCGTTCGCGTTCCCGCGCCGCCCGGCGTCGGCTGAAGTGGACCGCCGCCGGGGTCGTGTCGCTGTTCGCCATAATGCTCGTGCTCATGCTCGGCTTGTTCGCCGTGGGCGAACCGACGCCGCTGGAAAAACTCACCGGCCGCGTGCAGAGCCTGCAATTGCAGAACGAACCGGCCGCGAACCGGTTGTCCGAGAAGAACCTGCCGCTGCGGAAACGCGAACTCGAACAGATCCAACGCAGCCCCGAATTCGCAGCGCTGCCGAACGGGCTGCGGGAATTCGTCGATTCGCAATCGCGCGAGATCGATGCGTACAGCGAATACAAACTGGAGTTCGCCGCGCCGCAGTTTGCCCCCGCGGACGTCCGGACTCTCGGCATGTACCAACGCCTTCAACACGACTTGGACACGAAGTTGGCGCCGCCGTCGGCGTTCGCCGATAAGTGGCGCGACACCGAAGCTGCGCAGCTCCGGCAGAAATGGCGCGACGACCTCCGCCTCCTCGGCGAGTACGAAGACCGAGCGCACACGTGGTACCGCCGGCTGATCTCCGAAGCGACCGATTTGATCGTCCACGCCCAACAAGCCAATTGGCGGCAGCAGATCGACCGACTCATCCGCGATGCGAACGCACCGCCTTTCATTTCCGCCGGCGTTCCCGCGTCTCAGAGTGCGACGCTGCCGGTGCCCGGTTCGCCATCGCTCGCCATCGCGCGCGGCGCGCCCCTGACATTCGGTGATGTCTTCCGATTCGAGCGGGCCGATTTTGCCAAGCGCGATTGGGATCTCGCCGAGCGCCGCCTGCTTGATCTCCTCGACCTCACCGATGCGCTGGGGATCACGGTGAACTCCGACTACAAAATCGGACCGGGCGAACCCGCCGCCGTGCTGAACTTGCCAGAATCATCCGGAAACGCGGCCGAGTCGAGATCGCTCGCCGGGAAGCGTCTGGACTATTTGAAGAAACGCTTCCCCCGCGCAGCGGAGGGGACGGCGTATTGGCAAACTGTCGGATACCCCGAGCCGTTGCAAAGCGAACTGTCCCGCCGATTGCGGTTGGCCGCCGAGACGGGCTTGCGGCACGCGCGGCAGCTGATCGACGCGGAGTTGAAGTTGGACCTCGCCCGCGTCGACACCCCGGCCGATTGGCGGAGGCTCGTCGATGCGCAAACGGGATTACTACTGCAGCCCGAATTGAAAAGCTGGGGGCGATTCCTCCAACTGCTGCTGTCGTGGAGCGATCCCGGCCGCGGCGAAGCCGACCCCGTGGTCGAACTCACGGAGTTCCTGAAGCGGGACAAGTTTGCGTTCCCGATATCGGCGGTCGAAGTTTATCTGCCCAATTCCCTGCGGGTGCAGGTGCTTTCGCCCGATGGCGGTTTGCAACTCACGGTCACGCCGAGCTCCGGGGAAGCGCGCACGTTGCTGTTGAAACCGTCGGCCGAGGTGAAGTCCGACGCGAACGGGAGTACGTACCGGTTCTTGCCCGCGATTCCGCTGACGCCGCTCGAGTACAAACCCGGCGACGGCTTCACCGCCGAGTTACCCCTGAAAGCCGGCGCGAGCAAATACATCCTGCGTTGGTCGCGCGCTCGGACGAGTACCTTCGCCTTCGAGAAGTTACTGCTCGACCCCGACCTCGAACGACTGCAACCGGCGGAGAAACCGCAGCGGGCCACGGGCGTACGTGTGAAGATTCTGCCGGAACCGCCGGGTGCGATCATCCCGGAGTTGTTGCCGACGACGACGGGGATAAACTGAGTCGATATTCCGCTGTCCCGAGTTTGGTTCCATGCACATTCTCGACATCCTGGCCCGCGACGCGACCACCTTCAGCTTCGAGTTCTTCCCGCCGAAAACCGACGCCGCGTCGAACGAGCTGTTCGGAATCATCGCGCAGTTGCAAGAATTGAAACCGTCGTTCGTGTCGGTGACTTACGGCGCCGGCGGCACGACGCGCGACCGCACCCACGACCTCGTCGTACGCATCCAGCGAGAGACGCAACTCACGGCCGTGTCGCACCTGACCTGCGTCTGCCATGCCCTGCCGGAGATGGCCGGGATCCTCGAGCGCTACTCCGTGGCGGGCATCGAGAACATCCTCGCCCTCGGTGGCGATCCCCCGAAGAACCTGGCGAACTACGACCGGGCTTCGGATGCCTTCCGCTACGCCGACGAGTTGGTGCGATTCGTCCGCAGTTGCCGAGCGCCCGATCCGCGCGGCTTCGGCGTCGGCATCGCCGGCTTCCCGGAGGGGCACCCCGGCACGCCGAACCGCCTGCTGGAGATGGACTATTTGAAGCGGAAGGTCGATGCCGGGGCGGATTACATCTGCACGCAGTTGTTCTTCGACAACCGCGACTTCTTCGACTTCCGCGAGCGCTGCGACCTCGCCGGGATCAAGGTGCCGATCCTCGCGGGAATCATGCCGGTGGCCGGCAAAGCCGGGTTGATCCGGATGGCGGAGTTGAGCGCCGGCTCGCGGATTCCCGCCGGGTTACTCCGGGGGGTCAATCGCTGCGCGGACGATGCGTCCGTCGCCAACTTCGGCATCCACTGGGCGACGGAACAATGCCGGGGATTGCTGGATGGCGGTGTGAAAGGCATCCACTTCTACACGCTGAATAAGTCCGATGCGACGCGGCAGATTTACCAGAACCTCGGAGTGAGGGATTCGGCCGGGCTGCGGTGAGACTGATTGACTGTCATCCGATAGCTGTCTTCTGATATCTGGCTTCACTCGACTCCGAAGAACTCGAATAGATATCAGACTTCAGATGATCGATGTCAGTCAGCCGGATTTCCCCTCGGCCCTGCGGCGTTCGATCTCGGCCATTCGCTCGCGGATGACCGCTTCGAAGCCGCGGTCGCTCGGGGTGTAGTAGGTCACATCGGCCGGAATGTATTCCTGGTCGACCCACGCGCCGTCGCCCTCGTGGGAATACTTGTAGCCGGTGCCGTGGCCGAACTGCTCGGCCCCCCCGTAGTGGCTGTCTCGCAGGTGTTTGGGCACCGGTAGCGTACGGCCCGATTTCACGTCGTTGGTCGCCAAACCGATGGCCACGGTCGTGGCGTTCGATTTCGGCGCCGTCGCCAAGTAGCACACCGCGTGCGCCAAGCTCAGCTGGCACTCGGGCAGTCCGACGCGTTCCACGGCGTCCCACGCGGCGTTGGCGATTAGCACCGCTTGCGGGTCGGCGTTGCCGACGTCTTCGGAGGCGAAGATCACCAACCTGCGGGCGACGAAGCGCGGATCTTCGCCCGATTCCAGCATCCGCGCGAGCCAGTAGACCGCGGCCTGCGGATCGCTGCCGCGGAGGGATTTGATGAACGCCGAGGCGAGGTCGTAGTGCGTGTCGCCGGTGGGGTCGAAGTCCATCACCTTCCGCTGGATGCTGTCTTGGGCGAGGGCCAAGTCGAATACCAGCGGCGCCGCCGGCGTCGGATCGGGGCTTGATTTCACGCCGATTTCGAGGGCCGTGAGCGCCCGGCGGGCGTCGCCGTCGCAGACTTCGCAGAGGAAGGCCATGGCGTCGTCGCTCAGTGACACCGGGATGTCACCGAAGCCGCGCTCGCGGTCGGCGAGCGCGTTGAGCAACACGCGTTTGGTGTGTTCGCGCGTCAGCGGTTCGAAGGTGAAGATTTGGCTGCGCGACAGCAGCGGCGAGTTGATCGAGAAGAACGGATTCTGCGTCGTCGCGCCGATAAGGATGACGACGCCGTCTTCGACGTCGGGGAGCAGCACGTCCTGCTGGCTGCGGTTGAAGCGGTGGATTTCGTCGAGGAAGAGGATCGTCCGCACGCCGTCGTCTTCCAGCCGTTCGCGGGCTTCGGTGAGCACTTCGCGGACTTCTTTCAAATTCGCCGAGACGGCATTCAGCGGTTTGAACTTACTCTTGGTTTGATTGGCGATGACGTGGGCGAGGGCCGTCTTGCCGCAGCCGGGAGGGCCGTAGAAGATCAGGGAATTCAACCGATCCGCCAGCAGCATCCGCCGGAGCAATTTTCCTTCGCCGAGGAAATGCTCTTGGCCGACGTATTCGTCGAGCGTGCGCGGCCGCATCCGTGCCGCCAGCGGCCGGGCCGACTGGCGGTGATTCGCGCGGATGCCGCTGAGGAGGTCCATACCGGCAGTTTCGAGTTTCCGGTGCCGCGTTTCAAGCGCGGTTGTTTAACAAATCTTCGAGGGCGGGCCGCAACTCGGGGAATTGGAATTCGAAGCCATCGTCCTTCAACCGCTTCGAGACGACGTAGCGGCCGTACAGGGCGAGTTCCGGATCGGTTCGCATGATCCACTTCGCCCCGAAACGCACCATCCACGAAAACGCCGGCAGGCCGATGGGCATCCCGACCGTCCGGCGGAGTTGGCGCGCGAAGATTTTCTGCGACACCGGGTTCGGCGACGAGGCGATGTACGCGCCATGCATGGTCGGCTCGGTGAGGCCGCGTTCGAAGAGGCGGATCATGTCGAGTTCGTGGATCCAACTGAAGCCCTGCGTGCCGGGGCCGACGGTGCCGCCGAGGCCGAACTTGGCCAAGCGTCGAAGGGTGGGTAATGCTCCGCCACCGGCACCGCGATCCCGCCCGAGGACGACGCTGATGCGGAGGACGACGCCGCGTTGGCTCGGCAGAAGGTTCTTTTGGAAGGTCGCTTCCCAAGCTTTGGCGACATCCTGGGTGAAGCCGTGGCCGAACACGGCGTCTTCGTTCACGAC
>JBBRUN010000369.1:0-5866 GCA_038247765.1 Gemmatales bacterium
AAAAATGAACTGGCCACCCGCACGCAGATGGCCTTCTGGCTCACGCCGGGGGAGAAATCGGACAAGTTCCCGGCGCTGAATGACAAGCCGTTGTCAGCGCACGTCGTTTCGAAGCGCGTGACCATCGGCTACGGGAAGTTCCCGAACGTCCTCGATTACCGCGTGTCGTTCGCCGGGCCGGATTCCGAATCGCACACCTACGCCCAATACGAGGCGCTCACCGGCTACATGCCCAAGGAATTCAGCGTTTTCAACACGTGGAACCCCGAAGACGGCAAGCTGGCGAAACTGGAGGACGGACCCGGCGAGCAGAGTCTGCCTATCGTTTTTAGCAAGCCCGATGGCAAACACGCCATGGCGGTTTGGTCGCCCGATCAACCGTCGAAGGGGTACGCGGACGCCGGCTACGGCCGCTTCCGATTCCGCGACGAAAAGGTCGTGAAGTGGAACTGCGTCTTCCGTTACCGCGACGACAAAGCTGTGAATCTCGCGGAGCGGTCGTTTCGGGTCTACGTCATTCTGGGTACACTCGACAATGTTCGAGCGACGCTCGCCGGGCTGGTGGAAGCCGTGGCCGACGAGCGGCGGTGATTCTTTTCATTGGTTCGGAGCTTTTCGATGCGTGCCTTTTGTGCCCTGTTGCTGTTCGCCGGATACGCCGCCGCGGCCGACGATAATACCAAGCCCCTCCTGAACGAGACGCAGTTGGCCGAAGGCCGTCTGATGCTATTCGATGGCGAATCGACCTTCGGCTGGAAGGCCACCGGGGGAGTGACCGTCGATAAAGGTGCGTTGAAGCTGGAGCCGGAAGCGGTCATCGAATGGCCGTTCTCGCTCGGGCCGGGAACCATGCAACTCAAGTTCGCCGACCTCGGGGCGAGCGCGCTGAAAGCCGAGATCGCCGGGAGCACGGTCGTCGTCAGTAATCCGAAAGGCGAAAAGCTCACGGGCGCCCTGCTCGGCGATGGAATCGAGCCGCTCGGCAAAATCAAGTTCACGGCGCCGAAAGACAAGGCGTTGACCTTGACCGCGATCCACTTCCGCCCGCAGGCGACGGTGCCGATCTTCAACGGCAAGGATTTGAAAGGCTGGACGAAATTCGAAGGGGACGAAGCCAAGGGCCAATCTGAGTTTGCCGTGACCGACGACAAAGAATTGAAGGTCACCAACGGCCCCGGCGACCTGCGCACCGAAGCCAAATACGGCGACTTTCTCCTGCAATTCGAGTGCAAAACCAACGGCGCAGCGCTCAACAGCGGCATCTTCTTCCGCTGTATCGCGGGCGAATACCAAAATGGCTACGAGTGCCAGATCCAGAACGCGTTCAAGGACGGCGACCGCACCAAACCGGCCGACTTCGGCACCGGGGCCATCTACCGCCGCATCGCGGCGCGCAAGGTCGTTTCGAACGACAAAGAATGGTTCCGCGTCACGCTGATGGCGCGCGGGCCGAACATCGCGACGTGGGTCAACGGCTACCCGGTGGTGAGCTGGGTGGACGAGCGCGAGAAAAACGACAACCCCCGCAAGGGCCTGCGCACCGATGCCGGGCACCTCAGTATCCAAGGGCACGACAAAACGACCGACATCCTGTTCAGAAACCTACGCGTCGCCGATTGGAAATAGCCCCGCCCAATTGCGAACTATGTTTGCTAGCGTCGGTTCGATCCGCACTGTTGAAATCGGCCCATGATCCCGCTCGCCCACACTATCACCCCGGCGTATATCGCTCTGGCACTCCTCGGCTTCGCAGTCGCCGGCGTGATGCTTGCATTTGTCTATCGCACCGTGGCCAACCGGGCTCAGTCGGCAAGCCGCGCCGCTGTGGCTTCCGAGTTGACTGCGGCCGACGCCGCGCTGAGCCAGAGCGAGGATCGGTTCCGGCAACTGGCCGACTCGCTGCCGCTAATCGTGTGGAAAACCAGCTCGGACGGGAACGTGTCGTTTTTAAATCGGCGCTGGAGCGAATACACCGGCGTATCGACAGTCGGGCCTGGGGATTCTGCGCGGGTCATTCATCCGGACGACATACCCCGACTCGCAGAGGCTTGGTCGGAATCGCGCCGCGGCGGAAACGGTTTCCAACTCGAATTTCGGCTGCGGCCGGTCGGCGGAGACTACCGCTGGTTCTTGGCCCGCGCCGCGCCGGTTCTCGACTCCACCGGCGCGGTCAGCGAGTGGTTCGGCACATCGACCGACATCCACGACCAGAAAATGGCCGAGAAATCCCTGCGCGAAAGCCGGTCGATCTTGCAACTGGTGCTCGACTACATCCCGCAGGGCGTGTTTTGGAAAGATCGCGAGTCGCGGTTTCTGGGCTGCAATCGCGTGGTGGCCGACGCTATGGGCCTCGCGGATCCGCTGGAAATCGTGGGGAAGACCCACGCCGAGTTGAGTTCGCTGCGGGCCGAGGAAATCGAGCAGTTCGTCCAAGTCGACCGGGAGGTGATGAAATCCGGCCGGCCCCGCGCCCAAATTGTCGAGCGGATGACTTTGGCCGACGGATCGACCATTTGGCTGAACACCAACAAAGTGCCGATGCGGGACATCGAAGGCCGCGTCACGGGCGTTTTGGGCACATGGGAAGACATCACCGAACGAATGCGATCCGAGGAGGAACTCCGGCGCAGCGAAGAGCAATTCCGCGGCGCGTTCGAGCACACCGGTGTAGCGATGGTCCTCACCGACATCGACAATCGATTCGTCCGGGTCAACGCCGCATTCGCCGATCTCTTCGGCTACGCGCCGGGCGAGATGCTCGGCATGACCATGGCGGGCATCACGCACCCGGACGATGTCGCCGCGAGCCTGGAGCAGCGCGTCGAACTGATCGCCGGTCGCCACCAATTCTTCCAAATGGAAAAGCGGTATTTCCACAAAGACGGGCGCATCCTTACGGCGTTGACGAGCGTCTCGCTCGTGCGCGCCCCGGACGGGCGACCCGCGCTGTACGTCGGCCAAGTCCAAGACATCACCGATCGGATAGCGGCTGAAGCAGCGCTGCAGTTGCGGGATCGGGCGATCCGCGCCACCACCCAAGGGATCGTCATCACCGATCCGACCTTGCCGGACAATCCCGTCGTCTACGTGAGCCCGGCGTTCGAGGCCATGACGGGCTATCCGTCGGAAGACATGCTCGGTCGCAATTGTCGTTTGATACAAGGGGAGGCCACAGACAAAACCGCCATTCGGCGCGTCCGCGAGGCGGTCCGGGCCGAGCAATTCTGCACGGTCGAACTCCTGAATTACCGCAAAGACGGCAGCACATTCTGGAACGAGTTGTCGATCTCCCCGGTGCGGGACGGCGGCGGTCGACTGACCCACTTCGTCGGCATGCAGTCGGATGTCACGGAGCGCAAGCGACTCGAGCTGCAATTTCGGCAATCCCAAAAGATGGAAGCCGTCGGTCAACTCGCCGGCGGCATCGCCCACGA
Organism: Gemmatales bacterium; assembly: GCA_038247765.1. Taxonomy (GTDB): domain Bacteria; phylum Planctomycetota; class Planctomycetia; order Gemmatales; family Gemmataceae; genus JALHQU01. The sequence goes on from JBBRUN010000369.1 coordinate 3,435, forward strand.
TTTCAACAACCTCCTGACGATCATCAACGGTTACAGCGAACTCCTGCTCCAAGATTCGAAACCGGACGATCCCACCCGCGAATTGCTCTCGGAAATCCTCAAAGCCGGGCTCCGTTCCGCCGGCCTCACGCGGCAATTGCTGGCCTTCAGCCGACAGCAAGTTTTGACGCCGCGCGTGCTGGACTTGAACGCGGTCGCCGGGGAAACCGAGAAAATGCTGCGGCGCGTCATCGGCGAAGACATCCTTCTGGTCACGTCGCTGGCGCCCGATCTCGGGGCGGTGCTAGCCGACGCCGGGCAGGTCGAGCAAGTCTTGCTCAACCTCGCGGTGAACGCGCGCGACGCCATGCCGCAAGGGGGCCGGTTGTTGATCGAAACCCGCAACGTCGCGATCGATCGCGAATGCGCGACCGAGCACCCGGATCTCGCGCTGGGACAGTACGTGATGCTCGGCGTCGCCGATACCGGCACCGGCATGACGCCCGAAGTGAAGGCGAAAATCTTCGAGCCGTTCTTCACGACCAAAGGGCCGGGCCAAGGGACCGGCCTCGGCTTGGCCACGGTCTACGGAATCGTCCGCCAATCCAACGGCCAATTGGAAGTCGTCTCCAGCCCCGGCGCCGGCACGAGGTTCCGGATCTACTTGCCCCGCGTCGAAGGTTCGGCTACGGAAAAGCCCGTCAAATCTGGCATCCGGCCGCCGCCGCGCGGCACCGAAACGATCCTGCTGGTCGAAGATGAAGACGGCGTCCGAGCGCTGACCCGGCACGTGCTCGACAGTTGCGGGTACACCATCCTCGACGTCGTCGATGGCCAAGAAGCGCTGCTGATGGCGGACGGCCATTCCGGCACGATCGATCTGTTGATCACGGATGTCGTGATGCCCGGCCTCGGTGGCCCGGCGGTAGCGGCGCTCGTGGCCGAGCGCTTCCCAGACATCAAAATCTTGTTCGTTTCCGGTTACACCGACGACGCCGTGTTCCGCCACGGCATGTCCGAGGAAGGGGTGAATTTCCTACAGAAGCCGTTCTCGCCGCCCGAACTCGCGGCCAAGGTTCGCGCCGTGCTCGATGCTCCGCAAAAATCTGCCGGTGATCTTCGATAATCGAGTGTTCGCCTTTACCGTTGCAAATCGAGGCACCGAGATGCGTCACGGTTCGCTGATCGCCACGCTGTTCTGGCTCCTCCCACTGTTCGGTGGGATAGCTTACTGGGCCGCGTACGATTCCCGTGCCGGTTCCACGGGCCACGTCGCCGAAGCCCGGCCGACGCCATTGACCGAGTTGGTTTTGTTCGTCCACCCGAAATGCCCCTGCGCCCGCGGTGGAATCGCGGCGCTCGCCGGGATGGATGCCGGCGCATGCCGAATCCGCAGCGTATTCGTGGGGCCGGCCGAAGCCGATGCCGATTGGTGGACGGGCCGCAATTGGGAAGACGCCGCGGGCATCGCCGATGCAGCCGTCGAGCGCGACAGCGGCGGCGCCATCGCCCGGGCCTACGGCGTGCGAACGTCGGGTCACGCGGTCGTCTATTCCGCCGACGGACGATTGCTGTTCAGCGGTGGGCTGGCACCGTCGCGGAATGCGGCGCTCGCGCAGAGCCGGCCGCCGTTCGATTTGAAAGCGATTCTCGCGGAACCGGGCGAAACACCGATCCGCCGGCCCGTGCTCGGTTGCCCGCTATTCGACGGAGAATGAATCGATCATCCTTTGGCGTAGACCGCTTTCGGATCGACCACGCGCTCGGCGATCACCTTCAATTCCCCGTCGCTCAGCTCGCGGAAAAAGCAGGATTTGTACCCTTCGTGGCAGGCGCTGCCGCCGATCTGCGTCACCTTCAGCAACACGGCGTCGGCGTCGCAGTCGATGTAAATGCCGGCCACTTCCTGGACGTGGCCGCTTTCTTCGCCTTTGCGCCAAAGGCGGTTGCGGCTGCGGCTGAAGTACACGGCCCGCTTCGTGCGCACGGTCTCGTCGAACGCCTCGCGGTTCATCCATGCGATCATCAGCACTTCCCCGGTCGCCGCGTCTTGGGCGATGGCGGAGACCAATCCGCCGGCCTTGTCGAAATCGAGCATGCTCAATCGTCCTCGGTAGTCACACGGTTGAAAGCGATAGCGTCTTGGACGTCGGGCTTGCTCAGGGCGATGAGCGCCCAGATGCCGTACGTCACGGCGGCCCACGTTGACGGGAACAGGATTCCGCAAATGACGATCGAAGCGATGCCCAAGATCCCGCCCGCCCTGAACCAGCCTTTGCCGCGGAGCTGCTTCATTTTGTAGCCCGCCACCGCGAGCAGCAGATGGTAGATGCTGCCGAAGCCGCCGACGAACTCCGCGTAGATCAAGAGGATCGTGGCGTTTCCTACGGTGTTGGAATTCAAGAATGCTGCGATGGTCAAGCCGACGCCCACGATGATGCTCAGCACCGTGC
>JBBRUN010000370.1:0-5863 GCA_038247765.1 Gemmatales bacterium
CATTCCTCCGGTCACGTGTTTTGCGATCGTTTGCACTTCGGGATCGAGAACCCAGACTTCGACGACACCGGCCGCGAGATACTCCGCCACTTTGGATTCGATTTCGGGCAAGGTGTCGTTCTTGCTCCGGATTTCCACCACCAATTTGGGGATGGTTTCGAGATATTCTTCACGCGAATATTTGGCCGGGAGTTGGTCTTTCGTCAGGAATGCGGCATCCGCCCCGACGACGCGGTCGGGCTTGCGGCGCAGCACGATTCCGACTTCGCCACTGGCACGGCCCAAGTCTTTGAGTTGGGCTTCGACTATGAGATAACGGAGCAATTCCGATTGCTTGAAACCGTGTTCGCCGCCGGGGGGTGCCATAGCGACCAATACTCCGTCATCGAGTTCGTATCTGACATCGCCATCGGGCAACGACGTGGGCATCTTGGCCAAGTCCGCCGCGGTCAGCAGGCGGGGCCAAGTCGGTGCGATGGGTTTTCGAGTTGTAGTCATGTTGTTATTGTAACCGAATCGACCGCTGATTTACAGCTTCACCACAGTCCCCTTGCGGATCGATTCCTCGCAGGCTTCGATCATTTTCTGCGCGGTGATAGCGTCAGCCAGCGAGCTCAGCGGGGGTTGCCCCAACCGCAGGCAGTCGACGAGGAAATGCTTCACCTCGTTCGCCACGCTGCCGGCGTAGGCCGTGTACGTCTGCGAGTGAACCAGCCCCGGTTTGATCTCGACGTGGTCCCGATAGCTGTAGCGCGTGCTCCCGGCGGTGCCGATGACCTTGACCATGACCGTCCACGGGTCGGCGGCGTGGTCGTCGGCGGCGAAGCTGGCGCAAAAGTGGGCCAGCGCCCCGTTCTTCAGCTTCATCTGCACCATGGCGATGTCTTCCTCTTGGAACTCCTTGTAGTGGAGGTTCGCCTTCATGGCGCAGAGTTCGACCGGTGCCCCGACGAGGTAGAGCAGGATGTACGAATGGTGCGTGAGGATCTGCCGGACGACGCCGGGGTAGCGCTTGGCCACTTCTTCAGGGTGGTGGATGTTGTACATCACGTACGCACTCACGATCTTGCCGAGGTCGCCGCCGTCGACGAGTTCGCGCGTGCGGATCATGCTGCTTTCGTAGACGTAATTGTGCCCCGGCAGCACCGTCAGCCCCTTCGCGTCGGCGAGGGTTTTCATCTGCTGGATTTCATCGACGCTCATGCCGACCGGTTTTTCGACGAGCACGTGCTTGCCGTGGTTCAGCGCCAGCATGGTGTATTCGAGGTGGGATTCCAGATTCGTCAGCACGAAGACGGCGTCGATGGCCGGGTCCTTCACCAGCTCTTCGGGAGTCGCGTAATTCTTGCAACCGAACTCGGCGGCGCGGGCATTCGCGCGGTCTTGGCTGCGGTTCCAGAGGCCGACGAGTTTAGCGCCGGGCACCTTTTTGACGGCCGCCGCGTGGAGGATGGCGATGTCGCCGGCGCCGATGAAGCCGACGCCGAGGGTTTCTTTGGAAATCTTAGCCATGGGCAGGTTCCGAGCGAGTTGGGATGGGAGTGGGATGTTGTCGCGTCGCCGGCGGACAACGGCCAGCCCCGCCGGTGGAATTGTGCCGGCGACGCGGTGGCGCTGCACCGATGCGCAGATTTCCTTCGGCGCATTGCTGACAGCCGGAACAATCGCGCAAGTCGCTGGCCTGTGAACGGGCCAAAAATGAAATCCCGCTGAGCGACCCCGGAGTTGAGAACCGGCGCAGTACGATAATTTACCCATGAGTGTCGGGCGACTGCCTGTCCCGGCGATTCCACAGTCCCGTGCGCAGGAGTAGCACCAATGTCGGGTTCTTCAAAGTCCGCGAGTCCCGCCCAAACCCTGCGCTTCCGCCCCGACATGGAGCGGCTCGAACAGCGCGAAGCCCCGGCCGCCATCTCGCTGATCGATTTTTACAACGTCCGCTCGGGCCGCACACTCAATCAAACGCGGCCTAATCGCAACGGGGTCGCCGGGGTTCTCCGCAATGACTACGACGATACGCAGGGCACGCCACCACCGTTCCGCAACGGCGGGATGACCGCGGCGCTGACTTCGGTGCCGATCGACTTCGCCACCGGCATTGCGATCACGACGCCCTTCACCTTCCAAGCCAACGGCGGCTTCACGTTCCGCGCCCCCCGCAATTTTAACGGCGTCGTCGGCTTCACGTACCGGGCGACCGCTGCCGACGGTTCGGTCAGCGCGGTCACCAACGCCATCATCAACGTCCAAGGTCCCGTCCGCCGTCTCGCGGTCGGCGCCGATCAAGGCTCGTCGCCATCCGTCGCCGTTTACAATTCGTCTTCAACGAACTTACTCTTCCAAATCGAAGCGTTCGACGCGTCGTTCACCGGGGGCGTCCGCGTCGCCACGGGCGACCTCAACGCCGATAACACCGACGACATCGTCGCCGGGGCGGGCCCGTCCCAAGGCGGTCACGTGAAGGTGTTCAACGGTCGCACGGGCGCCGAGATGGCCAGTTTCTTCGCTTTCCAAGGCTACTTGGGGGGCGTCGAAGTCGCCACGGGCGACCTCAACGGCGACGATATCGACGATCTCATCGTGGCGTCGGGCAACGGCCCGGCCGCCCACGTAAAGGTGTTCGACGGGACCCGAGTGACGCAAGGTGGGTTCAACAGCGAAGATCCGGCCAATGTCCTCGCCAGCTTTTTCGCCTACGGGAGCGGGGAGACCGGCGGTATCCGCGTCGCCGCCGGCGACATCGACGGCGACGGTGTCATCAAGCTCGTCACGGCCCCGGCCTCCGGCGGCACTCTGGTGAAGGTGTTCGATCTCTCCGGCGGCACCCCGGTGCAAACGAAAGCCTTCTTCGCGGGCGATCCCGGCGATACCCGCGGCCTGTTCGTGACTGCGGGGGATTTCAACGGCGACTTCTTGGACGATATCGCTGTCGGCAGCGGCTCCGGTCGCCCGGAAGCCAGGATCTACATCACCGCGGCGGGTAATCCGAGCACGATGATCTTCGAGCGCGGCGTGAGCGCGGCGAGCTTCACCGACGACTTCGTGGCGGATGCGTTCTCCAACCCGCTGCAACAGAATCCGATCCCGAACTTCCTCGATTCGACCATGACCTCGCCGGCGCAAACGCCGACCGATTTTGCCGGGAGAGCGGTCACGAACAGACCGGGATCCGCACAAGGCTTCACCGGTGGGTTGCGCGTGGCCGTCGATTATTCGAACCGCGATAACTTCGCCGACCTCGTGATTGCCCAAGGGCCGAACGGCTTTCCGCGCGTGCAAATCCTCAGCGGTCGCGATCTTACGCCTCTGTTCGAATTCACGGTGTTCAACGGCTTCTTCGGCGGCTTATACGTCGGCGGGCACTACTGATCGATGCCGATAACGCCCACCCGATCTCCGGGCGGGCGTTTTCGCTACAATCTCCCGAACGCCTGAGAGCGACGCCAGCCCGATTCACCCTCGCTCTCGCCTCCACCCCCACCTCCATGAGCGCTGCACCCGGTTCGGCCACCCCCCACGCCGGAACCAAACACCACCAGTCTTTCTGGCTCTGGGTGATGTGCCTCACGGGCGTCGATTACTTCAGTACCCTCGGGTATCAACCGTCTATCGCCGTGCAAAACGCGGGGGCGCTCACTCCCATCGCGACCTTGGTACTCGTCGCCGTAACCCTTTTCGGTGCGCTGCCCGTGTACGCCTACGTGGCGAAGCGTTCGTTCGAAGGACAAGGGTCGATCGAGATGCTCGCGCGGCTCATCTCCGGGTGGCCCGCGAAGATCATGGTGCTGATGCTGCTCGGATTCGCCACGACCGGTTTCGTCATCACCAAGACGATGTCGGCCGCCGACGCCAGCCTCCACTTGATCGAGAATCCGAATTGGCCTTGGAAACCGGCCGCCGACGCCGGGTCGGCCACCGGCCAGCAAATCGCCATCACGATGGGATTGCTCGTCCTGCTGGGCGCCATGTTCCTCCGAGGCCTCCGCGAGGTCCTCGGCGTGGCGGCGGTCATCGTCGCCGTCTATTTGGTGCTCAACGTCATCGTCATCGGCAGCGGGATCGCCCACCTCATCGAATACCCGCAAAAGTGGAACGAATGGCTGGGCCGGCTTGAATCCGGGCAATGGTACCTGCCCGAGAACCCTCTTGGAAGTGCCGGGGGAGGCTGGTGGGCGATGATGGCCATCGCCCTTCTGCTGTTTCCCAAGTTGGCGCTGGGTTTGTCCGGCTTCGAGACCGGCGTGGCCGTCATGCCCAGCGTCCGCGGTCGGCCGGACGACAACCCGAAGCACCCGGCCGGCCGCATCGCCAACACGAAGAAGTTGCTCATCACGGCAGCGGTCATCATGTCCTTTTTGCTCCTCGGGTCGTCGGTCGTCGTGAGTACCCTGATCGCCCCCGAAGAGATCACGCCCGTGAGCGCCGCGGGCGACTTGCCGACGGACGCCGGGGGTGCCCCGTTGCACCACGTCGAAGATTGGCCGAAGAAACCCGCCAGCGGTCGTGCCTTGGCCTACTTGGCCCACGGGGAGAGCGAGGAAGCGCGCCGGGTGAGCCCCCTCTTCGGCCCAGCTTTCGGCACCGTGTACGACATCAGCACGATCGTCATCCTTTGGTTCGCGGGTGCCAGCGCTATGGCGGGCCTGCTGAATCTGGTGCCGAAGTACCTCCCGCAATACGGCATGGCGCCCGAGTGGGCGCGTGCCGTCCGTCCCTTGGTGGCCATGTTCACCGCTATCAACCTGCTGGTCACATGGCTTTTCAAGGCGAACGTCGATGCGCAAGGTGGGGCGTACGCCACCGGAGTGCTGATGCTGATGACCAGCGCGGGTGTGGCCTCCGTCATCGATATATACCAGAAGCGCACGGGCCGTTGGTACCGCCGCTTACCGTGGGGCTTCGTGCTCATCACCGCCGTATTCGTGTACACGACGCTCGCCAACGAAATCGAGAAAGATTTTCAAGGGCTATTCATCTCCTCCTTCTTCATCGGGGCAATCCTCATCACATCGTTCGTCTCGCGGATTGCGCGCAGCCGGGAGTTGCGCTTCGCCGGTTTCAAACCGTTCGACATCCAATCGAAGCTGCTCTGGGACACAATCCGCAGTCTGGATTTGACAATTCTGGTGCCGCATCGTCCGGGTCGGCGGACGCTCGCGGAGAAGGAGCAGTCGATCCGCCGCGAGCACCGCATCCCGCGCGACCTCATGGTGGTGTTCGTGGAAGTGGAACTGGCCGACGCCAGCGAATTCGTACCGGAGCAGGTCATTCACGTCCGCGAGGAGCAGGGCCGGTACATCTTGCGGATCACCGAAGCCGCGAGTATCTCGCACACTTTGGCGGCGCTGGCGCTCGAGATGGCGAAAGTCGGCCGACCGCCGGAAATGCACTTTGGCTGGACGGACGAAAGCGTGTTGTCGGGCACCCTCGGCTTCTTGCTGTTCGGCGAAGGGAACGTGCCGTGGATGGTGCGGGCGCTGATTCACAAAGCCGAGCCGGTTCCCGCTAAGCGACCGCTGATTATTATCGCCGGAGCCTGAGAATTAGCCTTGGGTGCAGCGGCGATTCTGGGAGGTTTGTTTTAGGGTGGATGGAGTCTTCGGAACCTGCCGCTGGAAGGAAGGGGCCATCTCCGCTTTCCACAAGGCCCTCCGGCCCATTTTGTTAGAATTCCAACAATCCTTGCCATTGGTTCGATTTTTGGCATGCCCTTTGAGCCAATTTTAGCTTTTAGCTTTCAGTCATTCTGCACACCCCCCGGCCGAAAGCAGCGAAAGCAGCGAAAGCAGCGAAAGCAGCGAAAGCAGCGAAAGCAGCGAAAGCTCCGAAAACAGCGAAAGCAGCGAAAGCAGCGAAAGCTCCG
>JBBRUN010000371.1:0-5827 GCA_038247765.1 Gemmatales bacterium
GAGAGGCTGAAGTAACGGAGCTGATCCAGATTGTGGATGCCGACAAGCGAATCCCCGCAGCGGATGGCGTGATCGAGGAACTCGAACGGCATCCCCTTGGCGAGGGTCAGCAGCCAGAGCGACAGCTTCGCCATTTCCACGGCCAGCGGATTCTTGTCCACGCCGTAGACGCAGCGCTGGGCCACGATCCGCAGGGCGTACGTCTGCCGCTCGTCGGGATCGAGGGGAATCGGCTGTTCGGACGGATGGGCTTCGGAGAGTTCGCCGCCGGGGGTGATCCGCACCGTGCCGGGATTCGCGCGCTCCGCGGCGTCCCACGCTTCGAGCAATCGTTCCGACAGGTACCGGCAGACTTGGACGAGGAACGCCCCGGAGCCACAGGACTTGTCGCATATTTTCAGGGCGAGCAGTTCCTTCGCGGGGCGGAGCTTCCACTCCTCCTTCGGCAACCCCTCGGCTGGGCCGACGTAAACGAGCGGCTCCAGCGTGTAACGCACGACCGGTTCGGTGAGGCTCTTGGGAGTGTAGTGCGTGCCGCTGCTGCGCCGGTCGGCCCCGCCGGTGACGAAGACGCTGCCCGCAGTCACCACGACCGGATACTCGAAGGTGTCGAATCGAACCAACCCGGCGAAGGGCTTCAGTCGAATCCAGACTTCCGGATCTTGGCAGGCTGTGCGGAAGCGGCTGACGACTTGATCGTCGAGTTCCGCTTTCAGTCCCTTCTTGAGGGCCGACTCCGAACGGCCCGTTTCGTCCTTGAGGAACTTCAGCAGCTCCTTCTCGCCCTTAGCGGCGAGCGTTTCGAGTTCGGCCAAGGCGATTTCCGGTTCCTTGTTCCGCGTCCCTTGCAGGCCGAGCATCGGCTCCGTGGCCCGTTTGGCGGTGTGATCGAGAAGTCCCTCGTAAACGTGGCCGATCTGTTCGATGTCGAGCGCCCGGAAGCTGATCTTGCGCGCCTCGGCCGCCCCACCACCCGGCAACCGCACCCGGAGCACTTGGAGCGCTTCGAGCAGGTGCAGCACGGTGCGGTTGTTGATCGGCAGCGGCGTCGCTTCGGCTGTCTTCCAACTGGTGCCGGCGGCGCGGCCTTCGAGGAAAGGGAAGCGATCCGGATTGAAGAGACTGCCACCGTAAGCCGGCAGCTTGAGCCGGTCGTGCTTGGCCCCACCGTAGACGGCCCGAAAGGTCGTGAGCAGGCGCACCCAAGCATCGTAGCGCAGGCCGAGGATTTCTTCGCCGAACTGATCCGCGGTGACGCGCAGTTGTTCCCGCAGGGTGCTGACGGCGTAGTTGCGATCGTAAAGCTCGTCCCCGAGTAGCAGCAGTTCCCGCTCTTCGGCGCAGAAGAGGAACACCAACCGCATCATGACGGTGAGGGCCGACTCGTAGAGGATATTCTCGTCCACGTCGGCGAGCAGCTTCCCGCCATGATCGTGGTCGGCTTTGTCCAGCGATTGGATCAAGACCTCGACGGCCCTGCGGACTTGGTATCCGAGTTGATCGGTGACTTCTTGTTGGTCGGCGGAACTCTTGTCGAGCAGGGCCTCGAGGGTTTCGCCGTCCGGGACGCTGAAGAATCGGTCGGCGGAGAGCAGCGTGCGGAAGGCCCGCAATGTGATCGGTTCCTCCAGCCAGAGGTTGGCGTACCAGGAGGCGTAGCCGGTTGTCTCGTTCTTCGGGGCGTTCACCAGCATCCAGTGATCGCCGTTGGTGATGATGCCGATGCGGATGCCCGTGTCGTGCAGGAGCTGCATCATGCGGGTGTCGGGCGAAGCCTTCCACCGGGATGACGCCAAGGGCTTCGTAAGCGACTGCGACCGGGGGTAGACCTTCACGAGTACCCGGACCTTCTTCGTTGTGGGGTCGTTGATGATCCAATCGGGCCGGAGCGTTTCGCCGCACTCGGCGACTTCGCTTTTGAGCGTTTGAGGGATCGCTTGCCCCTCGGCGAGGTAGTCGTCGAAGCCGAGGGTTTCGGCGAGGACAAGCTTGATCCATGCGCGGGAGAGCGTGGAATCCTCGTCGAACTCGACGAACGCCTGCCGGAGGCGTCGGGCGTGATCGGTGTCGTGAGCATCGAGCCCTTGCGGAAACGCTTGCGCCAGCACCGGTAGGCTCAGGAACGGTCCCGAGTTCGGCACGAGCGACAGCCATTCGCTATGGTGGCGGGCGATGGACATGGGCTTAACCTTTGGCCATCCTTTCGGGTACCAAGAACGTCACCGCTACTGGGAACATCCGCGGATGTGGATCGGCGTAGCGCGCGAGGATCGCAGCCGTCTCCAGCTCGATCTCGGAGGGGATCGCCTTCGACCGGGAACGGAGGTAGTCCTTGTTCCGCTCGAACTGATCCTTCTCGTGATCGTCGAAGAGCGTGAGCTGCTGGTACTCCGGGTCGTCCAACTCGGTATCGATGGCCTTCTTGAGTTCCAGCAGGATGTCGCGGATGTCGTCGGCTTCCTTGGCGGCGCGCTCGCCGAGCTTCTTCTGGAGGCCGGCATTGCGGTCCTTCATGCGGGTTTCCAACGATTGAGCCAGCGCCGGGGCGAACTTGTCCCAGAGTTCGAGCAGGTGCTCCCGCATCGACTCGTGGGGCATATCGTCCGTCGCCGAGTCCAGCAGCTTATCCAACTCACCGACGTTTAGCCGCGAAAATCGCCCCTCTTTGAGAGCGCCGCCGGCCGCGACGATCTCTTCGTGCAGGCGGTGGCTGTCGCCGCCGATCACCACGAGTCGCGCATGGGCGATCACGACCGGCGTACCCAAGACGTGGTTCGGCACGAGCCGGGCCGTGATGCGGTGCAGACGCTTTCGGCCCTTCACCGACCAAACTTCGGCGCGGAGAAGCCGGAGGCTCATTTGTACGAGCCGATGGTTCAAGTGGACGAGCACGACATCGTCGCGGCCATCTGCGGCGGCGTGGTCGAAGGTGATCGGGCGGATGTCCCGAGTGTGGGGATGCTCCAGACCCTCGGCGCAGGCCGCCCAACTATGCTTCAAGGCGGGCAGAGTGAAAACCGGTTTTCCAGAGATGTGCGTGATCGGCACCAACGCGGGTTGCTCGGCCAGTGCCAGCCCGACTTCGACAACCTTGTGGATATTCTCCGGGGAGAGGCGGAGTTCCCGTTGCGTGTCCTGGTACTGCTTGAGAAGTTCGGCGATCTGCTTCGCCAAATCCCGCTCGAACTTGAGCATTTTCCGCACGGGTTCGGCCTTGGAATCGGCTTCGACGACGCCGGGCATCGAATAGCCGCGCCCGAGCATCGCTTGTTCGACATCGTCGGCGAGCACAGTACCGTAGCTGCCCAAGTCTTCGCGGATCGTCTCGACCTTTTGGGCGACCCGCATCAGGAACTCCAGGTCGGCGTCCAAATCCGATGCCTTACCGGAAAAGGCCGACTGCTGACGCTGTTTGTAGCCCGCCCCGACGAAGTGGTAGACGAAGACTTGTCGCTCGCCGGTGGGAGCGAGGAAGCCCTTCTGCCCGTGACGGTCGATGCGCCCGTTGCGCTGCTCCAGCCGGTTCGGATTCCACGGGATTTCGTAGTGGATGAGCCGATAGCAGTGGTTCTGGAGGTTCAAGCCTTCGGCCGCCGCATCGGTCGCGAGCAGGATGCGGACGGGGCTGACTTCGGGCGCCGCTTGAAAGGCCGCCTTCACGTCCTCCCGCTCCTCCAAGTCCATGCCCCCGAACATGGTCAACAGCCGGCCGTCTTTGGTGAAGCCCTGCTGGGCGAGGATCTCCGTAAGCCACTTCTGCGTGGCCCGATATTCGGTGAAAAGGATGACCCGTTCGTGGCCCCACTTCTTGCCCGCGCGGATGTGGGTGTTGAGCCAGTCGATCAAACCCTTCACTTTCGAGTCGAGTTGACCCGATGCCTTTTCCGCCCATTCCCGCATACGCTTCAAAAGGGCCAGTTCGTCAGCAGAGGGTTCGCTGAACAGAAGCGACGCGGTATCGACGGCATCGGTGGTCGCGGTGTCGTACTCGGTGTCGTCGGCGTAGTCTTCGCCGATCCGGTCGAGCTCCTGCTTAAGAATGCCGAGGGACGGCCTGCGGACGGACTTGCCTCTCTTAGACTGTCGGAGAGATTGCTCGTGCCGATCGAGCGTGGTGAGGAAAGCGGCCGGGCTGGAAAAGAGCCGCTTCTTGAGCGTTTTGAGCACGAACTCCGTCGCCATTTTCTCGGCGTTATCCCGAGCCCGTTCGACTCGCAGCTCGGCGTACTCCCGGAGTGCTGCGTGAACGGCCCGTTCCTCGTCGGTATAGCCGACCTCAATGGGGTCGAGCACCCGTCGGGGAAATCGAGGCGAGCCGTCCCACTTTGCCGGGAGTTCCGATTTCATCCGGCGCACCATCACCGCATTGAGTTGCTTGCGATCGGGCGGCGTGCTGCGGGCGAACCGTTGGTTGTCGAGCAGTTCGAGGAGGGCCGAAAAGCTTTCGGGATAACCGTTGTGCGGAGTAGCCGTGAGAAACAGTTTGTGCTCGAAGTGCGGCACCAGCAGCCGGAGGGCTTGGGTGCGCATCGAGTCCGTGGCGTAGCGTCCCCGTCCCGAAGGAGCGCAGTTATGCGCTTCATCGACGATCATCATGTCCAACTTGCGCGGGAAAGCCGGTTCATCTGGACCCGGCAGCAGTTCGCGGAATAGCCGCAGTGGCCGCTCGCGCTTCAAGAAGTCGATGCTGGTGATGAGTCTGGGGAAGTGGTTCCACGGGTTGGCGTGGATACCGCGACTCCGGCGGAGCTGGCCCATCATCTCCGAATTGACGATGCGGAAATCGAGTCCGAACTTATCCCGCATCTGCTCCTGCCATTGGACCTGGAGCGAGGCGGGGCAAACGATGAGGATTTTGCGGATCCGGTGACGGATGATGAGTTCTAGCGCCACCATCCCCGCTTCGATGGTTTTGCCGAGGCCCACGTCGTCGGCGATCAGGAGGTTGACCCGCGGCATCTGGATCGCTCGCACGACTGGATCGAGCTGGTAATCCTCGATGTCGATACCGGAGCGGAAGGGGGCTTGGATCGTCCGCACATCGGCCGAAGACGATGCGCCCCAGCGAACCGCATCCAGGAAGGCGTCCAATCGTTCGGGTGAATCGAAACCCGTGGGATCGGGCAAAGCGACTTTCTCTACAACTCTGGCCCCCGGCTCCAGTTCCCAAAGGACACTGAGTTCTTCGCCTAGGCCATCATCCTCGACCGAAGAGAGCGTGAGCAGATGCTGCGTCGTCTCAAGTCCGGCTCGCAGCCGTTCGGGAGGAAGAGTGCTCGCAGAAACCTCCGTCACCATCCAGTTGCGCGAACGCACGCTGACCATCTGGCCCTGTTCAGGATGCGGTGAGGTCGTGGTGGTCATAGGCCACCACACGGAAAGAGTAGTTGGATCAGCGGGGTCGGCTCGGATTGGTCTTCTGGTCTTCTCGTCATGGCCGATTCCTCGACGTTTCCGGTTGTGTGAGAAGTTGGGCCCAATTCATCAGAACGCCTTCATCGTGTGAATAGCTTACGATAATTAGTGTGGCGTCTGCACGTGGAAGGAGCGACCGCTGAATTGTGCTTGGGTAGTTTCGCCTGAGTCAACAAGTTGAATCAAAAACATCATCGTTTCCGATTCTACTCGGATACCGTGTCCCGCAACCGATGTACTTGCACCGAGTCACGTCGATCCGAGCCATTTCTTGGAATTTGATGCCGACCACGCCTTGCTGAGGCTTGTGGATTGTTCTTCCTCCTTACATCTCAAGCCTTGGCCAATTCGAGGGCGTTACAGTGCAACGAATGATTGCGTATGCATGTCTCGGGGCTAAATTTCAGGCCAA
>JBBRUN010000372.1:0-5804 GCA_038247765.1 Gemmatales bacterium
AGTTCGTCGCCGAGGGTCCAACGGTTGAAGACGAACGGCAGTTCGAAGGTGCCGGGCAGCTGGGTTTCGATCTTCGCGATGGCCTCGTCCGGGAAGCCGAGGGCTTTGAGCGACGCCGCGTTGATGTGCGGTGCCCCTTGGAAACTCAGAGCGCCCCGGCAGAACTTCACGATGTCGTTGGCTTGCGCGGGCGTGTAGCCGAGCTTGGCGAGGGCCGGTTCGACAGACTGATTGATGATCTTGAAGTAGCCGCCGCCGGCGAGCTTCTTGAACTTCACGAGCGCGAAGTCGGGCTCGATGCCGGTGGTGTCGCAGTCCATGACGAGCGCGATGGTGCCGGTCGGGGCGACGACCGTGACTTGGGCGTTGCGGTAGCCGAACTTGCCGCCGAGGTCGAGCATACGGTCGGCTTCGCTGCGCGCCGCCGCGAGCAGGTTGGCCGGGCAAACGCGGGCGTCGATGCCGACGGGGAAGACGGTGAGGCCCTCGTACTCCAAAGGGGCGACGTTGTAGGCGGCGCGGCGGTGGTTGCGGATCACCTTCAGCATGTGCTCTTTGTTCGCCTCGTAGCGCGGGAACGCCCCGACTTCGGAGGCGATCTCGGCGGACGCGGCATAGGCGCCGTTGTGCATGATGGCCGTGAGCGCCCCGCACTGGGCCCGCCCTTCGGGGGAGTCGTAAGAGATGCCCTGCACCATGAAGAGCGCGCCGATGTTGGCGTAGCCGAGGCCGAGGGTGCGGTAGTCGAAGGAGCGCTGGGCGACCGGGATGCTCGGGAACTGGGCCATGTAGACGCTGACTTCGAGGATCAGCGTCCAGATGCGGATCGCGTGCTTGTAACTTTCGACGTCGAAGGTACTCGACGCGGTGTCGTAGAACTTCAGCAGGTTCAACGAGGCCAAGTTGCAGGCGGTGTCGTCGAGGAAGAGGTATTCGCTGCAGGGGTTGCTGGCCCGGATCGGCCCGTCCACGGGGCAGGTGTGCCATTCGTTGATGGTGGTGCCGAACTGGACGCCCGGATCGGCGCAGCTCCACGCGGCCCACGAAATCTGATCCCACAGCTCGCGGGCCTTGAGCGACTTGCTCGGCTTCGGCGCACGGTTTTGTTTCTGGGACTTCGACACTTCCGTGCGCCAGTAGAGGTGCCAGGGGCCGTCGTTTTCGACGGCTTTCATGAAGTCGTTGGTGATGCGGATGGAGTTGTTGCTGTTCTGCCCGCTGACGCTGAGGTACGCCTTCGACGTCCAGTCGGTGTCGTATTCTTCGATATCGATTTTCGTGAAGCCCTGCTTCGCCAACTGCATGACGCGGGCGATGTAGTTCTCCGGGACGAGCGCCGTCCGCGAGTCGAGCACGGCCTTGCGAAGGGCCGAGTTGGCGCGCGGATCGTACTGTTGCGCCTTGTCCAAGTGGCCGTGGATCGCCTGCAAAATCAGGTTCAGGTGCTTGTTCAGCAACCGGGAGCCGCTCACGAGCGCGGCGACCTTCTGCTCTTCGACGACCTTCCAGTTGATGAAATCTTCGATGTCCGGGTGGTCGAGGTCGAGCACGACCATCTTGGCCGCGCGGCGGGTGGTGCCACCGGACTTGATCGCCCCGGCGGCGCGGTCGCCGATTTTGAGGAAGCTCATGAGGCCGGACGATTTGCCGCCGCCGGAGAGCGGTTCGCCGTCGCCGCGGATGTCGGAGAAGTTGGAGCCGGTGCCGGAGCCGTACTTGAAGATGCGGGCCTCGCGGACCCAGAGGTCCATGATGCCGCCGTCGTTCACCAAATCATCCGTCACGCCTTGGATGAAGCAGGCATGCGGGGCGGGGCGCTCGTAGGCGCTCGTGCTGCGTTGGAGGGTCGCGCCGTTCGGTTCAATGTAGTAGTGCCCTTGGGCCGGGCCGGCGATGCCGTAGGCCCAATGAAGACCGGTGTTGAACCATTGCGGGCTATTCGGCGCGGCCATTTGCGCCGCGAGCATGTACGCCGATTCGTCGAAGAAGGCGCGGGCGTCGTCTTCGGTTTTGAAGTAGCCCCCCTTCCAACCCCAGTAGGTCCAGCAGCCCGCGAGACGCGAAAAGACCTGCCGGCTGTCGGTTTCGCCGACGATGGGCGAATCCGTCGACGCGGCCACGCTGCGTTGGAGCCAAGTCGGCACGCTCGGCTCTTCGACCTTCACGGTCGCCGCGGCGACGCCAGCTTTGCGGAAGTACTTCTGCGAGAGGATATCGACGGCGACCTGCGACCAGGTTTCGGGGACTTGGATGTCGTTCATCTCGAACACGACGGAGCCGTTCGGGTTGACGATGCGCGACGACCGGGGTACGAACTTCAAGCCCGCGAACGGGTCTCGGCCGGCCTGCGTGAAACGACGGGTGATCTGCATAAATGAGTTCCGATGGGATCGAGCTGTTTTGGTAACTGACGCACGTTCAGGGCCGAACGACCCGGGCAAAAACTCTGAGAATGAAATTACGGACTATACGCAGTTATACCGCAATTAAATGCAGTGCGCAACCGTTTGTAGATTTTGCCATGCGAAGCGCCGTTGCGCCGGCGCAGTTTACCGGATCGGCGAGTTCCGCGATGTGCTAAGCGGAACTCTTCGGAACTTTCGGGACGGTTCCCGGAGCCGGACCATGATCCCCGCCCGCTACGAAGGGCAAAGTCAGCCCGATCTGATCTTGGTACTTCCCCTTCTTGTCGGCGTAACTCGTCTTGCAGACGGCTTCGCCCTTGAAGAACAGCATCTGCGCGATGCCTTCTCCAGAGTAGATCTTCGCGGGCAGCGGGGTCGTGTTGCTGATCTCGATGGTCACCCGGCCGCGCCATTCGGGTTCCAAGGGAGTCACGTTGACGATGATGCCGCAACGCGCGTACGTCGATTTGCCGACGCAGACGCCGAGCACATCCCGAGGGATTTCGAGGTACTCGACCGTCTCGGCGAGGGCGAAGCTGTTCGGCGGGATAATGCAGAAGTCCCCTTCGACATCGACGAAAGACTTCGGGTCGAAGTTTTTGGGATCGACCGTGCTGCCCCAAACGTTGGTGAACACCTTGAACCGACGGTCGACGCGGACGTCGTAGCCGTAGCTGGTGACGCCGTACGATATGACGCCGGGGCGGTGCTGCTGCAGGGCGAACGGTTCGATTTTGACGTGGGCTTCGATCATCCAATCGGGTAGAACGCCCATCGGAGCCTCCTTGCTACGCAACGGGCCGAAGCCCGCAGACCTGATTTGTTTCGAGTGCGCGGAAGACCGCGAACACCCACGATTCCCGGAGGATCGCGGGGATTTCAGGCACTGCATCCTTGCGAGTCCGGAGTTCCTTTCGGCGCCGCTTTCGCAACGTCGCTCTCGCCCGATTGAGAGAGGGTAGCATGAATCGTTGGCTCTTCAAGCAGGAACCGGACTGCTACGCATTCGCCGACTTGGTTCGCGACGGCGGCACGGTGTGGGACGGCGTCACGAATGCGTTGGCACTGAAACATTTGCGCCTTTGCCAACCCGGCGACTTGGGGTTCTTTTACCACACCGGAAAAGAAAAAAATGTCGTCGGAATTTTCGAAATCACCGGCACAGCCGCACCGCTGCCGCACGCGGAAAACGACAAACTCGTCGCCGTACCGGTGAAGCCGGTGCGAGCGCTTTCGAAGCCAGTGTCACTCGCGGCGATCAAAGCCGATCCGCTCTTCGCCGAATGGGAACTGGTGCGGAACTCGCGGCTCAGCGTGATGCCCTGCCCTGAGGAGTTGTGGAACCGCGTGCTGGAAATGGCGGGGGCGGAGCCGGAGAAAGTGGTGGCGAAGATCAAAACGAAGAAGCCCCGGTGACCTCACCGGGGCTTGCAGAAACTGGGGCGGCCATCGCAGACAGCGGCCCGTCTGCGGCTATCAGGACAGCCGCCCAACCTGGCTACTAGCATGTTTCAAGACATCACCTCCTTTGTTCGGGTCACACCTTGGGGCTTCCAGAACCAGTTGGAATCCCGTCGGCCAAATTGCCCGTCGCGGAGCGGGACCGCGACATCCGCAACAAACTATACGCTCGCATCCGGTCGGATGGCAAGCTGGATGAGGGCGAATTCGGTATTTTCCCGCTTCAGATCTGACCGGTCGCTTTCGAATCGCCGCTCCGCTACACTTCCCCGCATGTCCGATGTCACCTTGTTGCTCGAAGCGGTCGCGGGGGGGAACCGCCGTGCCGCGGCCGACCTGCTCCCGCTCGTCTATGACGAGCTACGCAAACTCGCCGCCGCGCGCATGGCGGGTGAATCCCCGAACCACACCCTGCAGCCGACGGCCTTGGTTCACGAAGCGTACCTACGACTCGTCGGTACCACGGACGGTCCGCAGTGGGACCACCGCGGTCATTTCTTCGCGGCTGCGGCCGAAGCGATGCGGCGGATCCTCGTCGATCAGGCGCGCCGCAAGTCGGCCGTGCGACACGGTGGGGAACTCATCCGGATCGAATTGGAATCGGATCTCGCCGCGCTGCCGGAACCGCGGGAAGACTTACTCGCACTCGATGAAGCCTTGACCCGCCTAGCGGCCGAGGATCCGCTGAAGGCGGAGTTGGTGCAACTGCGCTACTTTGGCGGGCTGACGCTCCCCGAGGCGGCCGCGGCTCTCGGGCTATCCGAGCGGACCGCGGGCCGGCATTGGGCATTCGCCCGGGCTTGGCTCCGGCGCGCGGTCGAGAAGTCCGGCGAAAAAATCTGACAATTCTTGGCCGACGATTCGCGCGGATCACGCATTGCTGTCGAGCCCATCGATTCTGGAGTGCCCGCCATGAACTTGGAAGACGTGTTTCTCGCCGCCCTCGATCAGCCCGACGCGAAGACCCGGAACCAATACTTGGAGCGGGCCTGCAACGGGGACTCGGCCGTGCGCCGGCAAGTCGACGAGTTGCTGGCGGCCCACTTTCGCAGCGGTGAATTCTTGAATGTTCCGGCCATCGAACAAGTCCGACCGAATCCAGATGAGGCCAATACCGTGACAGTGCATGGGGAATCCTCGACGAGCCGAGAGCACGACACCGAAGAGCTCGGGTTCCTGGAACCGGCCACTCGCCCCGACTCGCTCGGTCGCATCGGGCACTACGAGGTGCTCCAAGTCCTCGGCAAAGGTGGGTTCGGCATTGTCTTCCGGGCGTTCGACGAGGTACTCCACCGTGTCGTCGCGGTGAAGGTGCTGGCCCCGCATCTGGCATCCACCTCACCGGCCCGCAAGCGGTTCATCCGCGAAGCCCGGACGTCGGCGGCTGTGCGGCACGAGAACGTCGTACAGGTGTACGAGGTCGGGGAGCAGCCGCTGCCGTACATCGTGATGGAATTCATCCCGGGCGAGACGCTCCAGCAGTGGCTCGACCGGAACGGCCCCGTCGGCGTGGCCGACGTGCTGCGGATCGGCCGCCAACTTGCCGAGGGGTTGGCCGCCGCCCACGCCACCGACCTGATCCACCGGGACATCAAGCCGGCGAACGTGCTTCTCGAAGGCGGGGCGCAGCGGGTGAAGATCACCGACTTCGGGCTGGCCCGCGCCGCCGACGATGCGAGCATCTCGCAGAGCGGCATCATCGCCGGCACGCCGATGTACATGGCCCCGGAACAGGCCAAGGGGGAAACACTCGACCAGCGGGCCGACCTGTTCAGCCTCGGCAGCGTGCTTTACGTGATGGCCGCCGGCCGCTCGCCGTTCCGGGCGACCGGCACCCTGGCCGTGTTGAAGCGCGTCGCCGAGGACAATCCGCGACCGATCCGCGAGATCATCCCCGAAACGCCGCAGTGGCTGTGCGACATCATCGCCAAGCTGCAC
>JBBRUN010000373.1:0-5790 GCA_038247765.1 Gemmatales bacterium
AAGATCCAAGAACACGTTCCGGCGATGTACGAGCGGCTGAAATCTGGGAAGGGTGTGCGATACTGGGATCCGCTCTTTGCCGAGGCGTTCAAGCACGGCAAGAAGATGAAGATGGTGATCGAGAAAACGGAGAAGGGCGTCAAAGTGACGGAAACGTCCGATGAGGGCGAGGTGGTCAAGATCATCCAGGCCCACGCGGAGGTGGTCAGCAAGTTCGTCGAGAGCGGTTTCGACGAGGCACACAAGGAACACCCCGTGCCGAACAAGGACAAGGAGAAGGAGAAGAAGTGACCCCGAATACATCGCCCGACGCGGTTCCCGATTTTCCCGATAAGGCACCTCCAATACCCCGAAGGAAGCAACTCATGGAACCGCTCATCGCCATTGCGTTCATCGCAGCGCTGCTCGTTCTGCAAATTTGGGTGCTGCCAAAAATGGGTGTTCGGACTTGAATGTCGGAGTCCTGTCAGCCGCGGTCGCGGCCGAACACTCCCGAGAATCGAAGCTCCGAAGCCGCCGAACATGACGGGAAGTAATTCATGTCTACCGATCTTCGCCCCGGACTGTACACACGGGCCTTCGGCATATTCAAGTCTGTCATTACGGTGACGTTCGCTCTAGCGGGCTTAGCCCTTTTTCTGGCCTGGATGGGCGGAGCCTTCCACGAAAAGGTTTCGCCCGGCTTCGTCCCTCTGGAACGAACCTCGTCCTCCGGACGCACCCTAGTGGTGGCCGAACGGACGGTCGTGGCCGAGACGATTACGGCCGTCGGGTCAGTGCAGCCCCGGAGAAAAACGGACGTGACGAGTCAATTGCTCGCCACGATCCGTGACATCAAGCCGCGGCCGGGCGACCGGGTGAAAGCGGGCGAACTGCTGGTCGCTCTCGATGATCGGGAGTTGAGCGCGCAACAGCGCGAGGCCACCGCATCATTAGCTTCCTCGGATGCTGACTTGGTCATGCGGAAATCTGATTACGAGCGAATCAAGCCACTAAAAGCCACAAATTCGGTGGGCGCCGAAGAAGCCAGTCGTGTCGAAGGTGCATTTCGGGTGATGGAAGCGCAAGTCCGGCGGGCGAAGGAGACGATCAGCCGGATCGAAGTCCAACTCACTTTCACCAAGATTCTCGCGACAAGTGACGGATTGGTGGCCGACCGATTCGCCGACCCAGGCGATGTCGCGGCCCCCGGCAAATCGTTACTCGCCATCTACGATCCGAACGACTTGGAACTGCACGCGAGCGTCCCGGAGAGCTTGGCAGCGGGACTCGTCGTCGGCCAACTCATCTCCATTCGAATCGACGCCAACAACTTGAGCGTGGTAGCTCCGATCCGCGAGATCGTACCGCAAGCCCAGCAAGCAAGCCGATCGGTGCTCGTCAAGTTTGCCTTACCCCAGACCTCGGTGAGTCCAATCCTACCCGGCATGTTCGGCCGAGCAGCGATTCCCATCGGAAGCGCGGAGCGACTGTTCGTTCCGCAAGCGGCGGTTCTCAAAATCGGGCAACTCGATTTGGTCGAAGTCGCCGATGCGGATGGCACGCTCTCCCGCCGATTCGTCCGCATCGGTCGCGAGATCGACGGCAAAACCGAGATCCTCTCCGGGCTCACACCAGGTGAACGGGTCGCTTTGCCTGCCAAACACTGATCCGCCGTTCGGCCTATTCCCGCTAGCTAGGAAAATCCATGAGCGCATCACGGTCAGAGGGCGGCTTCGTCTCGCGAATCATAGAGGCATTTCTCAACGGCAATTTGTCCGTCTTGATTATCCTCGTGATGCTCGCCGGGGGCGCGGTTGCCCTCCTTCTGACTCCGCGGGAAGAAGAACCTCAAATCGTCGTCCCACTGGCCGATATCTACGTGCAAATGCCGGGCGCGAGCGCCGAGGAAGTCGAGCAGCTGGTTTCGTCCAAGCTGGAACGGCTGCTCTCTCAGGTGGATGGGGTCGAGTACGTCTATTCGATGTCGCGGCCCGGCAGTGCAATTGTGACGGTGCGGTTCTACGTCGGCGAGCACCGCGAAAACAGCTTGGTGAAAATCCACAACAAGATTCAGATGAACACCGACGCCGTGCCCCCGGGCGTCACCGGCTGGGTCGTGAAGCCGATCGAAATCGACGATGTGCCGTTCGTAAATGTGACTGTCTGGAGCAAAACCGCCGACGATTTCACCCTACGCCGAGTGGCCGAGCAGGTCGAGGTCGCCTTGCAGCAAGTCCCCGATACCGCCCGCACCGAAGTCGTCGGCGGGCGGCGCCGGCAACTGCGGATTCAACTCGACCCGGAACGCATGGCCTCTCGGCAAGTGACCGCACTCGATGTTGATCGTGTCCTCCGCGGGGCGAACATCAATGTCCAAGCCGGAGTGCTCCGGGCAGGAAATCGGGAACTCTCGGTGGAAAGCGGGCCGTTCGTTCAAACCACCCGGGAAGCGGAGACTCTCGTCGTCGGCGTATTCGCCGGTCGCCCCGTTTATCTGCGGGACATCGCCACCGTATCCGACGGACCCGAAGACCCGGTGAACTACACGCGGATCGGCTTCGGTCCGGGGACGAGTGGCGAGAAGCCGACCGGCGCCGATTACCCTGCGGTCACCGTGGGTGTGGCCAAGCGGAAAGGGAGCAACGCGGTCGGCGTATCGCATGCATTGGAAGCCAAGGTGGAAGAACTTCGCCGCGAAGTGATCCCCCACGACATCGAAATCCGAATGACTCGCAACAACGGCGAAACCGCCGACGAAAAAGTGTCGGAACTGATCCGCGAACTCGGCCTCGCTATCGTCATCGTTTCCGCACTCGTCATGTTCGCCCTCGGTTGGCGAGAGGCAATCATCGTCGTCACGGCTGTCCCGCTGACCTTCGCCCTCACACTGCTCGTCAACTATCTCGCCGGGTACTCCATTAACCGCGTCACGCTGTTCGCTCTTATTCTCGCCCTCGGTTTGGTCGTGGATGATCCGATCGTCGATGTCGAAAACATCTTCAGGCATTTCAGGCTGCGACGAAAACCGCCGAAGGAGGCTGTCCTCGAAGCGGTCAACGAGGTCCGCCCCCCGATCATCATCGCGACGCTCGTCGTCATGGTCTCCTTCCTACCGATGCTATTCATCACCGGAATGATGGGGCCTTACATGCGGCCGATGGCGTTGAATGTCCCGGTCGCCATGTTCATGTCGATGGTGGTCGCGTTCACGGTCACCCCGTGGCTCAGCTACCACGTCCTCAAGGGCGTGTACGGCCGCGGAGGGCACGAACCGGTCGATCCCCACCGGACGCTCACATACAGAATCTACAAAGCCGTTCTGTCGCCATTCTTGAACTCGCGGCCGGCCGCTTGGACATTGATCGGCTTGACGACACTTTTGCTCCTCGGGTCGATGGTGCTGCCCGCGATGGGCCTCGTCCCGCTGAAGATGCTCCCGTTCGATAACAAGAACGAGTTCCAAGTCTTGGTCGATCTGCCCGAAGGTTCGACGGTCGAGGAGACGGATGCGGCGCTCAAGGCGCTCTCCGATCAGGTGCGGACCGCCCCCGAAGTGAAAGAGGTCCTCAGCTACGCCGGCACTGCGTCTCCCATCGACTTCAACGGAATGGTTCG
Organism: Gemmatales bacterium; assembly: GCA_038247765.1. Lineage (GTDB taxonomy): Bacteria > Planctomycetota > Planctomycetia > Gemmatales > Gemmataceae > JALHQU01. The sequence continues at coordinate 3,598 of JBBRUN010000373.1, forward strand.
CCATTATTACTTGCGGCAGGAGCCGCACCGAGGGGATCTCCGCGTGAACCTGATCCCGAAAGAAGCGCGGCAACACCAAAGCCATGCCATCGTCCTCCGACTCCGGAACGACCTGCAAGCCGTCGCCGACAAACACAAGGCCCGCATCAAATTCGTCGAGGTCCCACCCGGACCGCCCGTTCTGAGCACGCTGGTGGCCGAGGTCTATCCGAGGACCGGCCAAACCGAGGCGAGCCACCGAGTCGATACCCGTCACGTCCGAAAACTATTCGCGGAGGCCAAAGACGTGGTCGATGTGGATGACACATTCGAGACCGAGCGACCCCGGTATCTGTTCCGGGTCGATAAGGAAAAGGCATCCCTCACCGGAGTAAGTGCCGAAGAGATCGCCAACACGCTGCGCGTCGGATTGCAGGGGATGCAACCGGGTGAAGGGAACGTGCAGGACTTCCGCGCCGGGGCCGCCCACTTGCCTCGGGAATTGAACCCGCTCGTGATTGCGCTCCAACTCCCACAGCGGGAGCGCGGGAGTTTGTCCGACTTGACGCGCTTGGGGGTGAAGTCGCCGACGGGCGAGATCGTGCAACTCGGCGAACTCGGGCGGTTCGAAGAGTTCCCCGCCCAGCAGACGATCTATCACAAGAACCTGCGGCGGGTGTCGTACGTCTTCGGGGATACCGCCGGCCGCACCCCCGGCGAAGCCGTGATCGGGCTGCTGCTCAAGATCCGGGACGACCCCGTGCCAAATGGATCGGAAGTCGTCTGGACGGGCGAAGGCGAGTGGAAGATCACCTTGGACGTGTTTCGCGACCTGGGACTCGCCTTCGGCGGGGCACTGCTGATGATCTACATCCTCATGGTGTACCAAACCGGGAGTTACCTCATTCCCCTGGTGCAGATGATCTCGATTCCTCTCACGATCATCGGGATCATGCCCGGATTCTGGCTGCTGAACGTCGCCACAGGGAACACTGTTGGCGGGTATTCGAACCCGGTGTACTTCACCGCTACGGCGATGATCGGCATGATCGCGCTCGCCGGGATCGCCGACCGGAACGCCATTCTGTTGCTCGACTTCATCCAGCACGTGAGGGATAGGGGAGCCAGCTTGAAGGAGGCGCTCATCGAATCCGGCGCCGTCCGTTTTCGACCCATCTTGCTAACGGCCGGGGCTGCGATGCTAGGAGCTTGGCCGATCACCCTCGACCCAGTGTTCAGCGGGTTGGCGTGGTCGCTCATCTTCGGACTGGTGGTATCCACCGCGTTCACCTTGGTCCTCGTGCCCGTGGTGTACTGGATGCTCTACAGCGGGACGGACAAGCCGGTTCCGATCGCGGACGAGGCAACAGTACTGCCGACGATGGACGCGGTCTCGCACCAACCGTCGAATTGAAATCGCGGGAGGCGACCTGTCGCATGGAGAGAATTGATGACCGAGTCGAAACCACCGTGGGAAAGCGGCCTCCGAGCCTCCGAATTATCCCACGACCCCCGAGTCCGTTTTGTTGCTGAACGGACGGCGTTGGCTTGGGTGCGCACCGGCATCGCGATGATGGGATTCGGTTTTCGTCGTGGCCTGATTCGGCTGGTTTCCGCGCGAAATCGCTTCACAGTATTCGCAGGGCCGTGTTGATCAACCGACGGTATGGTCTCTGGCCAGCCAGCGTAAGCGGAGGCCCAAACCGTACGACCGCCTCATGAAGCCGCGGCACGAGGCGAAACGGGCGATGCTGAAAGGAGTTCGGGAGAAGTACGTCCCATTCGACCGGGTCGCCCCGGGTCGTTATGTTTTACCCGTTCAGGAGTGACACGTTGTCCCACGTTTGGAAATTGTGGGTCAGCAGCGTCGCGAGTTTCTCGCGGTGCTTCGTCGGCATGTCGGCCAAGCAGCCGTCGATGGCTTCCTGAAACTTCTTGAAGTCCTGGTGGTGCCGGCTGTTCAACACTTCCTTTTTCACGAACTTCCACAACCGCTCGATCAAGTTCAGGTTCGGCGAATACGACGGCAAGAATAGCAGTTCGATCCCCAACTCTTTCGCCAAATCCTGCACCAACGCGCACCGCTGATACCGGGCGTTGTCCATCACCAGCGTGATCGGCACCGACACTCCCCGGCCCGCGATCTTGCGGAGCAACGCGCACACCGACAGCGCGTTGATGTAGGTCGTGTTGATTTCGGTGACCAACTCGTGC
>JBBRUN010000374.1:0-5789 GCA_038247765.1 Gemmatales bacterium
GCTGCCGAAGCACGAAGCGTGGTTCCAAGAGATCTTCGGCGAGGAGAAAGGCACCAAGTTGGCGGCCGATTACGGCAAGCAACTCCCCAAACTCGAAGGGGACATCGGCCAGTTGTTCGCCAAAGCTGTGAAGGCGGAGCAATCCGAATTTCAAGTTCTGCGCTTCGAAAAAGCCCCCGATCCGAAAGCCGTCGGCGCCCAGAACGACGCCTTGGCCGCGATGAAGAAGCCGGTGCCGCTGTACTCCGTCCGGTTCGTCAAACCGGGCGAGAAACTCGGCGTCCACAACTACTCGTTCGCGTATGCCGACGGGGGCTTCCGCCTCGTCGGGAAACTCCAAGGCCTCAGAAACTGAACCGGCTGCGATCTTTGAAGGTGCATCGTTAACGGAGTGCCCCGATGCCGACGTTTCTCAGCGATCCGCCCGATAGACTGTACATCGCGATGTTCATCTTGATGCTGGCGACCCTTGGCATCTGGTGGCGCTACCGGACGCGCAAGGCGCTCCTCGCCGCCGGGGCGGGGGTCGGTCTGTTTCTACTGCTGTTGCTCGCCGATAAACTCTTCGACAGCCCGCGGGAAATCGTCATCCGGACGGCCGGCGAATTCCAGACCGATTTCAACACGGGCGAATGGGCCAAGTTCGAGAAGCACATCGCCGAAGATTTCGACCGGGGCGGCAAGAAAAAGAAAGACGTGAAGGCCGCGTTCGACTTTGCCAAATCCTACAACGCCAAAGTCGCGCTCTGGTCGTTCAACCGCGACGACGTGGTCGTCAACGGCGACACCATCACCGTCGGCTTCGATGCCAAGCCGGAAGGCCCCGAAGCCGAGGCGTACCACCGCTACGTCAAAGGGAGCTTTAAAAAAGGCCCCACCGGCAAGTGGCAACTCATGAACTACACGACGTACAAAGTGCTGAACCACGGCATCGCCGAGGAAATCGGCGGCGGTTGGTGAACCATGCGAATCCGCGGCGTCGAGATCGTCGATACTTTTGCCGAGGCCTTCCCGATGACGGCCGCGCGCGTCGTCGTGACCGCGGTGAATGCCGAGTGGGCCCGCATCGGCGCCACCGCCGCGACCGGCTACGCCAGCAGCGTCATCGGCTGCGACGCCGAGGCCGGGATCGAACGCGAACTCGCACCGGGGGAATCCCCCGATGGCCGACCCGGATTCGCGCTCTTGTACTTCGCCTTCAGCCGCGATGCTTTGCAGAAGGCCCTGGTCAACCGCGTCGGCCAATGCCTGCTGACGTGCGCCACGACCGCCGCGTACAGCGGCTTGGAAGGGGACGCCGGCAAGTCGATCCGCGTCGGCGGCAACCTCCGCTACTTCGGCGACGGCTGGCAAATTAGCAAACAGATCGACGGGAAACGCTACTGGCGCATCCCGACGATGGACGGCGAATTCCTCTGCGAAGACTCCTTCGGTACCACCAAGGGAGTCGCGGGGGGGAACCTCGTCATGGTCGGAAAATCGCAGGCGGAAACGCTGGCCGCGGCCGAAGCGGCGGTCGTCGCCATGCGGGCGATCCCCGGCGTACTGTTGCCATTCCCAGGAGGGATCGTGCGGTCGGGGAGCAAAGTCGGCAGTAAATATCCGGCAATGAAAGCGAGTACGAACGAAGCCTATTGCCCGACATTACGCGGCGTCGTGAAGTCGGAGCTACCCGATGGTGCGAACGCCGTGTACGAGATCGTCATCGACGGGTTGACTCTGAATCTGGTCGAATGCGCGATGCGCGATGGGATCGAAGCCGCGTGCCGGTGCCCCGGTGTGTTGCAGATCACGGCGGGGAACTACGGCGGGAAGCTCGGGCCGTTTCACATCCGGCTGCATTCGCTGTTTGCCACTCACTGAGCGCCCTGCCCTCCGGCACCCGCCGGTGGAGCCGCGCGGATCACCTTCAGATTCGACTCGATGCGGGTCACTTTCCACGGGCAGGTTTTCTTTTGCAGTTCGGCCGGGATGTCGCCCGTCCGCGCCCCCTTCAAGCCTTCGTCGCGGGTGGTCGCGAGTTCGGCCAAGATGGTTTTGTCATCCAGTGTGAGAATCATCCGACCGAGGGCCGCCGAGTTTTTCGGGTCGGATTTGATCGTCTTCAGTTCGATCGGCACGGCGAGTTCCACCCGATCCGGGTAGAATCGCATCGAGCAGTTTTTGTCGGTGCTGGCGGAAAGCGTTCGCCCGGCCATGGTGATTTTGTCGTAGGCGATGTTCGACCAGCAGAACGCGAAGTCTTCCTTCGCGTTGGCGTCCGGTGTCATCTTGCCATCGGGCAGCGGCGTTTGGACGAAGAACCCGCCGACGAGCGCTTGGGCGTAGGCGGGGCTAGTCGGCCAGATCAGCCCGAGGACACCGGTGAGCATAGCCCGGTCGGAGGCGGTGGCGATGATCCGGCTGCCGTCGAGCGGGGCGATCGAGCCGGTGTGGTAGATTTCGAAAGCGACCGGCTGCGCGAGGATCGCGTCGGGGAACGAACCGGCGACTTTCAAGAAGTTGTCGGCCGCGGCTTTGCCGGTGTAATCGAGCCATTCGACGTTCCAGCCGTAGGGTGTCCGCTTCGTGCCGGGCGCGTCTTGGACGTAACCGTCGAAGCTTTTGATCTGCCAATCCCGCTTGCCTTTATCGATGGTCGCTTCCATGGGGATGACCATGGCGAACTCCCCTTCGGGGCAGCGCAGAATCGCCGCCAAGGCGCACTCGATCTTGCCCGGGGACTGCTGCCACTGCTTCAAACGCTGCGGGACGAGTTCGCACTGGCCGGGGTTGCGCTGAATGATCATCGAAAGTTTGTTTTGGCGGAAGGTGACGAAGTCTTGGCCGAAGCGATCTTGCATCGCCGTGGTGTTGGTCGCCGAAAATGCGACGCGCTGCGACGGCGGGAGCGTTTGGTAAAACGCGCTGGCCAAGGCGGGGTCGTTCGGGGTTTGCGGTTCGATTTTCTTGAGGTTCTCGGCCCAGGCGCCGAACTGCTTTTCCGTGTCGGCTTGCACGGTGTATTCGGTGGCGAGGACATACGCCCCGTAAGCCAAACCCGTCACCACGCAGATCCACCAAGCCGTGGTCGCCAACGTCAGGCCCGTCCGCGTGCCTTCGGAATTTCGGATGTGCCGGCGACCGGCGAAGGCCATCACGAGGCCGAGGATCGGGAAGATGAACAGCCACGAGGCGATGAGGGGTTCATTCGAGAGGAACGCGTACCGCACCAACACGAGCAAGATCAGCGTGAAACTGACGGCGACGAAGAGGGCCGTCGCGGCCATCCACGACACCGGGGCGTATTCCGTGCGGGGATCGGCGGGCGAGCTGTACAAACGGGGAGTCGTATCGGCCATGAGCCACCGGGTTGCAGGGCGGAGGGAATCCGGACGGGACAATCCGCTACCAGCGATACGCCGGGACGGCCCCGCCGGTTCGCCGGCGGGGCCTGCGCCTTCACACGCCCGTGAGGCCGGAGGTGTAGTCGCTGCTGATGGTGTGCATGTTGCCCGAGGTGTCGAGGTAGATCTTGTCTTGCAGGATTTCTTCGAGCACCACGGCCATGCGGTCGTTCGTGCGGATATCGACGAGCGGGTGCGCACCGTTGTTGAGCTGCACCATCCGCTTTTGGATCAAAGTCGAGAGCTTGAAGCGCCCGCCGACCTTGTTGACGATTTCTTCTTCCTTCAATTGTTCGAGCACGATTCACTCCCCGTTTGTGGAAACCGACTACCGATGATGCGTTCCAATTCCCGCGCCGCCGTTTCGACTTCGGCGTTCACCAACTCGTGGTGGAATTCGCCGATGCGGGCCGCCTCCGCCACCGCCGTTTCGAGCCGCCGGCGGATGCTCTCTTCGGAATCGCCCCGCTTGCGCAGGCGCTCGGCGAGATCGTCGAACAGCGGCGGGTTCACGAAGATCGACACGAGCCCGTCCGGGCGGGTTCGGCGCACTTGCTCCGCCCCTTGCACGTCGATCACGAGGATCACGGCCGTGCCCGCCTCCCGGTGTGGTTGCACTTCGGCCCGCGGCGTGCCGTAATAATCCCGCCCGTGCACGATCGCGTGTTCGAGCATCTCCCCGGCTGCGAGTTTCTTCTCGAACTCGTCCCGCGTCCAGAAGTAGTAATCGACACCGTCGACTTCGTTGGCCCGCGCCGCCCGCGTCGTCGCGGTGATCGCCCGCCGGATCGGCAGTTTCGTCGTCGCCAGCAAGCGTTCGACGATCGTGGTCTTGCCCGCGCCGCTGGGGCCGGCGAGTACGATCAGCGGAGCGACAAGCTCACTCGACATTTTGGATCAACTCCCGCACTTTCTCGAGGGCGGCTTTCATCTCGACGACCAGCCGCGAGATGGCGACATCCCCGGCCTTCGAACCGAGCGTGTTGATCTCCCGGCCCATCTCTTGCACCACGAACTCCAACCGGCGACCGGCGCCGTCGTTCGCGCCCTTCGCTACCAACTCGGCGAACTGCTGGGCGTGGGCCGTGAGCCGCATAACTTCTTCGGAGACATCGGTGCGGTCGGCGAAGATCGCGATCTCGCGGATCAGATGATCCGGCTCGACGGTGATGCCCGCGTCGGCGACCGCTTGGCGAACCCGTTCGACGATCCGCTTGCGATAATTCCCGACGACTCCGGGAATCAACTCCTTCACCCGGCCGAGATCGGCCAAGAGGTCATCGTGGATTGCCTTCAATTCCTCGGCCATCGCCCGGCCTTCTCGTTTCCGCGCCGCTTGCAAATTATCGAGCGCCGCCGTCAGCACCCGTTCGACCAGCGGCCATTCCTCGTCCGGAATCGTCCCGCCTCCGCCGTGCTCGGGGACGATTCCCGGGAGTGCGAGCAGTCCGTGCGCCAAGTGCGGGAGCAGGTCCCGCCGGGCCGCACTCCGGCAGGCATCTTCGAGTTGATCCAGGTACGATTCGAGAACTGCCGAATTCAAAACCGTTTTCTCGGCCGACTTCGCCCGGCTCAACCGGGCGTGGATCAGCACGCTGCCCCGGCGGACGGTTTTGCGGACGAGCTTTTCGAACTCGGCTTCGTGCTGCGGGAACGGGTCGCTGCCGCGCACGACGACTTTGAGGTGCCGATTGTTGACCGAGCGCACCTCGAGGCTCAGCGTGCAGTCGGGGGTGGACTCTTGGGCCTCTCCGTAGCCCGTCATACTCAGCAGCACGGTGCGGGTCTCTGCGTCACTCGGAAGGCGGGGCGGGGTCTTGCTGCTTTTGTTCGGCGGGCTCCGAAGCTTGGACGTTGCTGCCTTGCATCGTCTTGACGTTGATCATGATGACCAGCACCCACACGGCCGCGAGGTACAGGGTGATCTTGGTGAAGGCGTCGCCGGCGCGGCTGCCGAAGGGGCTGGAGCCGCCGGCCCCACCGAAGGCCCCGGCCAAGCCGCCGCCTTTGCCTTTTTGAATCAGGATGAGCAACCACATCACGAGGCTGATAAACAGCAAGATGCCGTTGAGTGTGTAGTCGTACCAAGCGAGCGAAAAGAGCGGCACAGCGGGAGCCTCCGGCAACTGACGCAGGGCAGTGTCAAGCTGGTATGGTATGGGAGAAGCCAGCTGTGGGAAGGTCTACCGTTTCGCCCCGGCGACGATGGCCAAGAATGCATCGGCCTTCAGGCTCGCCCCGCCGACCAAGGCCCCGTCCACATCAGGCAAGTTTAGCAGCGTCGCGGCGTTGTCCGGCTTCACCGAACCGCCGTACTGAATGAGGACGGCCTGCGCGACATTCTCGCCGAAGAGCGCGCCGATTTTCCCTCGGACGAATGCGTGAGCCGTTTGGGCCTGCTCC
>JBBRUN010000375.1:0-5788 GCA_038247765.1 Gemmatales bacterium
TCGGCCAAGATTGAAACCAAAGAGGCCCCGCACACCGGCATCGTCAAGAAGAAGCACCTGCCGCTGGCCGAATACCAAGCCAAGCTCGACAAGCTCTTCGCCTCGATGGACAAGCAAGACGTGCCGCGCGAAGGGGGCATCCTCACCCTGCTCCTAACCGCCGCGTTTTGGGGCCTTGTGTCGCTGGCGACGCCCTGCGTCTTCCCGATGATCCCGATCACCGTCAGCCTGTTTCTCAAACAGAGCAACCAGAGCACCGCCGGCGCCGCCAAGCTCGCCGGGGTCTACTGCGGCACCATCGTCGTGGTCCTCGGCCTGTCGGCCGTGTTCCTGCTCAGCGTCTTCCGCGCCCTTTCAGTCGACCCGTGGATGAACCTGTTCCTCGGCGGGTTGTTCATCGTCTTCGCGCTCAGTCTCCTCGGCATGTACAACCTCACGCTGCCGAATTTCCTGCTCCGCGCCGCCGAGAGCCAACGCAAGCAAGGCGGCATGATCGGCACCGTCTTCGGGGCGGTCGCCTTCAGTATCGTCAGTTTCACTTGCGTTGCCCCGTTCCTCGGCGGCTTCGCCGGTATGGCTTCGTCCGGGCAGTACACGCAGTTCGAATTGCTCCTCGCGGGGTTGACCTTCGCCGGGGCCTTCGCGCTACCGTTCTTCGTGCTCGCCTTGTTCCCGAGTCTGCTGAAGAAGCTGCCGAGGTCGGGCGGGTGGATGGACACCATCAAAGCCGTGATGGGCTTCCTCGAAGTCGCGGCGGCGCTGAAGTTCTTCCGCACCGCGGAGCTCCGCTGGAGCGATCAACCGACCTATTTCACCTACGACCTCGTGCTCGCCGGCTGGGTGATCGTCGCCCTCGCCACGGGGTTATACTTGCTCGGCATCTTCCGCTTGCCGCACGACGAAGAGAAATCGAACCTCGGCGTCCCCCGGTTGATCTTCGCCATGCTGTTCTTGGGCTTCGGCATCTACATCACGCCGGGGCTGTTCAAGAATAACGAAGGGCAAGGCCAACGCCCCGGCGGCGTCGTCTTCGCTTGGGTCGATGCCTTCTTGCTCCCCGAACCGGCCACTGGCAGCGCCGAACTGCCGTGGAGCTCCGACCTGCCCGACGCCATCGACAAAGCGCGCACCGAGCAAAAACTGGTCTTCGTGGACTTCACCGGCGTGACCTGCTCGAACTGCAAAGCCAACGAGCGCGAAGTGTTTCCCAAGGTCCGCAAGCAGATGGAAAAATACATTCTCGTGCAGATGTACACCGACGACGTGCCGGCGGAATTCTTCGTGACGGCCCCGAGCACGGCCGACCGCAAAGCCGAGGGCACCAAGGGGAACTTGGAATTCCAGAAGAAGGCCTTCGGCACCGAGCAACTGCCGCTGTACGCGATCTTCGAACCGACGCCGAGCGGGGCGAAAGTCGTGGCGGTCTACGCCGAAGGCAAGATCAACGACCAAAAAGCCTTCGAGGAGTTTTTGACGAAGCCGCTGGCGAAGTGAGCTCGCAATCAAGGGATCCACAGGACTCGATTGGCGAAATCCTTGGGCTGGCCGGCGTGGGCGATGACCGCCCGTCGCAATTTCCCGTCGGTATCTTCATCGAAGAGAAACGCCAGCATCGACTGACCTCCCGCCGATGACGGTTCAGCCGGCCGTGGTCGCTCGTTGAGAGAAACGGGCTTTGAGGGGGCTGATGTCCAAAAGCCGACCAGAGGTCTGAAACCGGTTCAATTCCGCTTCATAGGAAATGGTACAGCGTGATCCGCGTGCCCGTGACGACGATTTCACCGTCGTCCCGACGAATGATGAAGTGCGGCAATTCCAAGTCGAGAGCCATCGCAACGTCTCCGGCAGTAAACTTCGCCAGTGTATCTCGTCTCGCCGAGACGAGACAAATGGATTGCTCCCGGTCGAACCGATCCCATCGGTGAATCTTACTCGGAATCGCAATCCGAGCGGGTACACTTTCTCTATGGCCGACTACTCCGCCACCGAGTTGATGATCGCCGCGTCGTCCCGCGAACTGCGCGACGGCACGACGCTAGCCGTCGGCACAGGCTTACCATGCGCCGCGGCGATGCTCGCCCAGCGGACGCACGCCCCGAACCTCATCATCGTCTTCGAGGCCGGGGGCGTAGCCCCGCTGTTGCCGACGATGCCGATCAGCGTCGGCGATAGCACGACCTTCCACAAAGGCCTCATGGCGACTTCGATGGCCGACGTGATGCAGTTCTGCCAGCGCGGCATGATCGACGCGACCTTCCTCAGCGGCGCCCAGATCGACCCCTTCGGCAATTTGAACTCGACGATGATCGGCACCGACTACCGCAAGCCGAAGGTACGGCTCCCCGGTAGCGGCGGTGCCAACGACCTCGCCAGCTTCTGCTGGAAGACATTGATCATCATGAAGCACGATGCGAAGAAGTTCGTGCCGAAGCTCGATTTCCTGACGACGCCGGGCTATCTCACTGGGCCGGGTGCCCGCGAAGCCGCGGGGCTGCCCGCCGACACCGGCCCGGATCGTGTCATCACCGATCTGTGCGTGCTCGACTTCCACCCGGGCACGAAGCGGATGCGCGTGCTCTCGCTCCACCCCGGCAAGACGCTCGGCGACGTCCGCAAGGCCACCGGTTTCGAATTGGCCGCGGCCGACGAACTCGGCGTGACTCCGGTGCCGACGCCGCACGAACTCCATCTGCTGCGGACGCAAGTCGACCCCGGTCGGTTCCTCTTGGGCCGGGACGGTTAGTAAAAGCGGATTGTCCGAGCCGGAAGCGTGAGCGACGTATTCAATGGGATCGGGCTGAGTCCGCGAAGCGGGAGTCGGTGATCGTTCGCTTCAAACGTCGCTCACGCATCCGGCTCAGAAAGAGATCGATGTTCGCGCTCCCTTACTTAGCTTCGCTGATCCTCGCGCACTCCCCGTATCCGAGTGTCGTTTACCTGCGCGCCGATCCGGATGGCGTCGGCACCGGTTGGGTCGTCGATGCCGAGAAGAAACGGATCCTGACCTGCCGGCACGTCATCGGCGAGCAGACGAAGCTCGAAGTCTTCTTCCCGACATTCCGCGACGGTCGCCTACTCGCGGATGCATCCGACTACCTCGGCCGGCGGGCGAAGTTGCGCGAAGCCGGAGCACTCGTGACGGGCAAGGTCATCCGCACATCGGACGAACTCGACCTCGCGCTGATCGAAGTGCCTTCGCTGCCGGCGGGGACGCGGGCGTTGCCGCTCGCTGACAATCGGGTGTCACTCGGGCAATCGGTCCGCAGCATCGGCCAGCGCGGCGATGTCGATACCCTCTGGAATTCGACCACCGGCACCGTCCGGCAGAGCGGACGGCTGACCGATGGCTACTACTGGCAGGGTAAGAAGCTCGCGGGGGACCTGCCGAGTTTGGTGCTGCAATCGCCCATCGAAGAAGGGGACAGCGGCGGGCCGGTGCTGAACGAGCGCGGCGAAGTCGTCGGTATGATCTCGGCGCTGCGGCGGCGTGTGCCGCTCGCGGCCGTGGGGCCGGATGCGACGGCCATCCGCATTTTCTTGGAGAGGGTCGAATCGCCCGCGAAGCGCGAAGTCGGCATCGCCGACGCGATCGCCCGCAACACCGTTTGGTTCCGCCCCAGCGCCACCGATGTCCGCTGTGCGGGGGTTGTGATCGACCGCGAGCGGCGCTATGTCCTCACCTCGGCCGCCGGGGTCGGGCCGTTCGATCGCATCGGCATGGCGTTCCCCATCCTTGGTAAGTCCGGTGAAATCGTCGGCGACGCTTCGGCATATAAAGACGGAGTCGAACTGCATTTGGCGAAGCGCTGGCACACCGGCACCGTACTCCACCGCGATGTCCGCCGCGATTTGGCGCTCGTGAAACTCGACTCGCTGCCGGACGATGTCAATGGGCTGTCATTGGGGGTGGCCGACCCCGCGATCACGGATCGCGCGATCGCGTTTTCGCATCCGACCGGGTTGGAATTCGCCTTCGCCGCGTCATCGGGCACACTCCGGCAACGCGGGCACGTCGCACTCGCCCGTACGGGGACATTCCCCAAACCCGAGGTGAATCTCTTTCAACTCCCGGCCACCGGCACGTCCCCCGGTGGGCCGATTTGCAATGAACGCGGCCAACTCCTCGGCGTGCAAGCCGCGAAGGACGCTCCCCTGCAACAAGCCTACGCGGCCAGCCTCGCGGAGGTGCGAACATTCCTCGACGAAGCACCGGGGGCGATCCTGCTGAAGAATTCCACGGAGTACTGGAACGAACTGAACAGCGTGTCGAAAATCGCCGGGTGGTACACGGCATCCGACGCGAATGACTTCGAGATGGCGCTCCGGCATTACTCCGCCTGCGTGCCGGCACTGTTGGCTCGGGCGAATCGTAACGCGGTGCAACTGGACTGGCCCGCCGTCCGCGCCGATTGCGATGAGATCCTTCTGAAGCATCCCCAGCACCGTGCCGGACTGTTGCTGCGGGTTCGCGCTCGCATGGAAGCGAAAGATTTCAAACCCGCCCTCGGCGATTTGCAGCGCTGGCTCGACGTGGTTCCCGGCGACATCGCGTTTCGGGAACTTCTGTTGAAGTGTTTCGCTGATACAGGTGAACCAGGGAAAGCGGCCGATGAGCGCAAGAAAATCGCCCGGCTGAAAGCGGTGCCGAAATGACCGCCGACGCCATCGTCCTCGGTCTCGGTGGCATGGGTTCGGCCGCGGCCTACCACCTCGCCCGTCGAGGCCTGTCGGTCCTCAGCTTCGATCAATATCCCCTCGTGCACGATCGCGGTAGTTCTCACGGCCAGACGCGGATCATTCGCACCGCCTACTACGAACACCCGGCGTACGTGCCGTTGGTCCGCCGGGCGTTTACCCTCTGGCGTGAACTCGAAGCGTCCACCGGAGTGAAGTTGCTCACTGACTGCCCCTGTTTGAACATCGGCCTCCCGGATGGCGAAGTCGTCTCCGGTGTCCGCCGGGCCGCGATGGAACATGCGCTGCCGGTAGAAGTTTTGTCGGCCGGCGAGATCGAACGGCGCTTCCCGGCTTTCCGGATTCCTCAGGAATTCGTGGGCGTGCTGGAACAGAACGCAGGCTACTTGGCCGTGGAAGAGTGCGTCCGCGCCCATCACCGTGCGGCGTTGGATACGGGACGGGTCGAACTCCGCGCCGACGAAGCAGTACTGGGGTGGAAGGCCATCGGCAACGGCGTTGAAGTGACGACCGCGCGAGGAACTTACTCCGCCGCGAAGTTGATCGTGACGGCCGGGGCGTGGGCCGGGCGGACGCTCAGTGATATCGGCTTGCCACTGACCGTCATGCGTCAGGCGATGCTCTGGTTCGACACCGGGCCGAACCCGGAATTGTTCCAGCGCGGTCGCTTCCCGATCTTCCTCATCGACACGCCCGAAGGCGCGTATTACGGCCTGCCTTCAATCCACGGGCCGACCTTCAAATGCGCCCGCCATTACGGGGCGCCGGAACTCGTCTCGCCCGAGGAAATCGATTGGGCGATTCAGATGGAAGATGAAACGAAAGTTCGGCCGTTGCTGCGTCGCCATTTGCCGTCGGCGGGCCGTCGCGCCGGTGGTCAAGTCTGCCTGTACACACTGACGCCCGACCGCCATTTCGTCATCGACACGCACCCGGAATTCCCGCAGGTGGTGCTCGCAGCCGGGTTCAGCGGGCACGGTTTCAAGTTCGCCCCGACCGTCGGCGAAATCCTCGCCGACCTCGCGACCACCGGTCGCACCGTACACGACATCGGTTTGTTTCGCCTCAGCCGATTTGGAATCGAACAGTAAGA